>JBARKD010000544.1:0-14015 GCA_049800615.1 Acidobacteriaceae bacterium
CGGGGGCATGTCCGCGGGTTTAAACCCCGTTCCCTTGGACTGAAGGCCGGGGCGACAGGACAGCTAGGAATATCGCCCGGCCTCACTCGCCGCCGTTTGCTTGGCAAGCATGGCGAGCGTTGCTTCAATAAAGCCGATGGTGTGCGCCATGCCTGCATGCCAAGGGGCAGAACAGGTCATCTGTGGAGTGTGATCGGGTAAGATCACTCCCTCGAAGCCGTTCTTTTGCAAGATCGTCAGAATGCGAATCATGTCGACATCACCCTCGTCGATAAACGTCTCGCGATAGTAAGGAACCTTTCCCACCACATTACGCAGATGAATGTATGCAATCTTCCCCTGTTTGCTGTATTCATCGACGGCCTGGTAGACGTCGCCTTCCGTCATCTCTCCCAGGGTTCCAACGCATAGCTCCAACTGATTGGATTTGCTGGGGGCGATGTCGATCAGCCGTTGATACATACCCGGCTGATAAACCAGCCGGGGTTGTTGCCGCATCGTGGGCATGGGTGGATCGTCTGGATGCGCGGCCAATCTAACACCAGCTTGTTCAGCCACGGGAACGACTTCTTCCAAAAAGCCCTGTAACCTGCGCCAAAGTTCTTCGCGGGTAATGGGCGGCAAGCTGCCCGGCGCCGCGTGCTGGTCATAGACCATATTCCATACTGTCCCATTCGGTATCGGCATATCGTCGACCGGACCGTCCATTCCAACAGTGACCGCACCGCCGCGACCCAATGGACCGGAGATTCGGCCGCAGACCCCGCCAATGCTGAAGTTGTAGCCAAGAACGGGAACGCCTGCCTCTCCCATACGACGAACGATGGTCTTTACATTTTCGATATGCTGCGGCCGCTTGGGGCCATCGAGCAAAACGTCGTACCAGAATGCGGGATCAATATTTTCGATCGCAGCCAGGACCAGACCGGCATCTTCGATTTCTCGACGAATAGTCGATATTTCAATCGCTGTCCACAAATGATCGGGGTCGCCTGCGACCCCCCACGGCTCATACTTGCCGCCCGTTGGCTGATTGTTATTGGGATTGGCGGCGTTTTGCTTGAAATAATCCACCAGATGGATCACGACATGAGTGCAACCTGCTTGCCGCGCGAAGTCGAAGTAATCACGCGTAAGCATGTGACGGTAGAGTCCTAGGCCGACCTTCATAATGGGCTCAATCCTTTCGTGCTGTTCTTGACAGAAAGTGCTCGCATCCCTGCGCTGGGATCGCCAGGGCTGGATGTGAATGCTCATCGATCAGAACAATGGAGTCTTCCTCGATCGCGACATTCTCGATGGAGTTCACCTGGAGAGGGATCTCAAAGAGAAAAAGCAAGTACCGTGCAGTACGCTCGGCGCCTGCAGGAAGAACGCAACAGCTCGGCGTACCGAAGAGCGGTCCTCGACGGATATTCGCTTCACGGCCCAGGGGAAGAGGCGTTGTGCCGAACTCCATTCCGCGAGCCTGTGCTTTGCCGTTCCAGGGTGTGCCCTGCCGGGCAAAATTCTCTTCCCAAACCGCCATCCAGGGAAAGTCTTGCGGACGAAAACAGTAGCCGACACCAAGCCGCAGCTTCCAGTTTACCGCCACGATGTATTCCACGGTTCGCCCGGGATCAAGCTGGACGCCGGCCACAAAGCCACGCCCTCTTGTACTGAACGGTTGCTGAAGATCGGCATTCCCTTCAGCGCCTTCGCATGGCGCATATGGCCAAACGAACTCCCGATCGCCGGCGAGCAACGAAGCGCCCTCGTATCCCAGCGGCCAGGTGACGCCACGCTTTCCCGACGCGATCAGCCTGCTCTCACCTTCCTTCAGGAGCGGCGGACCAAACGTAGCATGCTGTACCCAATCGAAAGCATGATCCTTACTACGGTTCTCGTTGCGGACGGTTTCTTCCACGTACGCTACGCTTTCTTTGTCTCCCAAACGGATGTCGCGCTCGAATGCCAGCCGTGCGGCAGGAAGCTTGACATCCCAGCGGCAAGCTGGACCGGCCGATTGGTCTTGTTTGCTCATGTTCCAGCGGGCAACGGGCGCCTCGCCGTGCAGGCCAAGACCGGCCTCGACCTGGGCGGCAGATGCCTCACCGAAACTATCCAGACACAAAGAATGCCCGCTGTACGCCGCCATAAACAGACTGACACCCTTCGGTCCGTACCTCTGCAGCACTTCTTCCGGCGGACTTGGTACAGGATCGTAGGTTGGCCACGTGGGCTCCCAAATGACATTGTGAGCTGGGCGGCCATGTCCCTCCAAAAAACTAAATGAGGCAAGGTGCCCTCCGCCTGTAAGAGCGACGAGTTCCACGACACCATTCGAGAGCGCGGTGGCCTCCCGTCCCTTCCAACGAACAGATTGGGTAGCCGGCATCAGGGGCGGCCTTCTTCTGCCACCGCGATACCGCTGAGCTGCAGGCCCATGCCCCCGGTCGGGACCAACAAACCCCCATCCACGACAAGCGATGTTCCGGTAATGAACGAGGCCCAGTCGCTGGCCAGGAACGCAATTGCATTCGCAACCTCTTCCGATTGTCCAATACGCCCCATGGCGTGCATTCGGCTACAAGTACCGATCACTTCCTCGGGAGAGGCTGCGGCAGCGGCGGCCTGCCGCAACATCGGCGTATCGATGGTGCCGGGGCAAACACAATTGACACGAATGTTTCTGCGAGCATAGTCCAGGGCAACCGAGCGAGTCATTCCCAGCAGCGCATGCTTTGCTGCAACGTAAGCAGTGGAATTGACAATCGCAGTAAAACTCTGGGTAGACGCGACAATCACGATCGATCCGCCCCCGGATTTGATCATGGCGGGAATGGCAAATTTGGTCCCGTAAAAGCAGCCTTTTACGTGGACATCAAATACTTCATCCCAGACTTTAGAACTGGTGTCGACCACGTCCCCGTAGCGCTGAATACCCGCGTTGCTTACCAATACGTGAAGTCCACCATGGTGTTTGACCGCCTGATCCATTGCTTCCTTTACGCTGGATTCGCGGCTTACGTCACAACTGTGAAAGCTAGCGTGATAACCGGCGCTTGTGAGCCCCTCGACCGTTGCTCCCCCACGGATTGCATCGCGGTCGAGGACCGCTACGGAGGCCCCCAGCTCACACAGCTTGCTTGCGGTCGCGGCTCCAATACCCATTGCGCCGCCGGTGACAATGGCAACTTTCCCTTCAAATCGAATGCTCATGATCCAGCCAGCTCCCTACATGATCCCGTGTTTTCTAAAAGCAGCAACCGCACTCGATCCAGATTCAAGCGCAATCGTGAGCATACTGGGCGAACGGTGCGCCTGTCTTCACGGCACGAGGCGGACGGTTAACACTTCGTGCGGCTGGAATGTCAGGTGAATGCCCTTCCCGTTCACGTCGAGACTACGCAGATCGTCCTCCACGCCATTGCACAGCATCGCGGAACGTACGGATATGCGCGGAAACGAAATGCTTGTCTCCGCTGCCTCGCCGCCTGTCTCTTGCAGTCGAAGGATTGTGCCGTTGCCGTCTTCCGCCAGTTTCCAGTCAACCAGTACAACATTCCCACCGCTAACCTCAAGGAAGCTCGTCCCTTCGGCGGGCAAAGGCTTCTCTGGGTTGCCAACCTTATCCTGATCGATCACATTGTCCAGAGCGACGGGTTGCATACTCTCCCACCCCATCCTTGTGAGCGCAACAGGATCAAGCCGCTCGGTGCTGGTCAATACATAGCGGAAGGTGAAGGCGCCGCCCTGTCCTGCCCGGTAGTTCGTATCCCAATAGTTATTCATTGCATAGGAAAAGATGGTGGAGGTTTTGGGCTGGAATTCCCCCGGCCATTCTCCTCGATTGATGTCGCCCAGGCTTGCCAGCGGCGCATCTACCGGTACGATCCCTACCGCCAGATGAGCGTCTGATACCGCCATCCACTTCTGGATACTGAACCATTCCAAACTCGCGCCCTTAAAAAGATCGTGCTCCGGATCAACCCATCCCTGTTGCGTGGCGTAGGCGAACTTTGGAGGTGAAACGGCCACCGGAAACGCAAAATAGGCCGCCTCCTTAGCATTGGTGTAGTCCTTTTGCACCTGGTAACGAAACTCGACCCGTTTTTGACTGTCATACAAAAGTATTTCGAGGTTGATAGCCGGCGTATTCACAGCGGAGCTGCGGGTGCGAATGGAATAGCCCCACGCTTGCTTTACGGCCCCCAGGTATTGGCCATTTCCCGCGGGATGGATATTCAATTGAGCCAGCGGGAGCGCCTTGAACGGATTGATAATCCTGGTTTGCCCGTCACCGCCCGTCACGTACAGGTACTGTCCGAATTTGTAGGGGCTCTTCGGGTCGACCAGTTCCCGCTGGAGTTCTTTGTCGAAAATGCTTTGGATTGCTCCCGTCTTTGCGTCTACCGTGATCCGGTAGTACCGGTTCTCGATCGCAGAATTCTTTTCGCTGTCTGGCTCGACCGTCGCAGGTTTGCCGGCCTTCCGAACCTGAAAGCACTTGTACCCCACGGGCGGAACATCGTGGGCCATGAAGCGGACATGTACGAAGCCCTGCTTATTAAAGAGTACTTCTCGCGGCACGACTTCATGGCTGGTCAGATCGACCAGCTCTGCATCCTCCTCCAGGTCGGTTTCGACAAGCGCGTCCCGCTTCCAGTTGAGCGCATTGAAAACGACGAGGGTTTTGGACGGGATGTGGATCTCGTTGACCAACTGGCTCATGGCCTTGTTGGCAATATCCTCGATCTCGATGTGGGCGTCGGTCGCCCGGCTGTCTTTTACTGCCAACTGCCTTACCGCCTCTTCGCTGTCGGGCTGGGAGACAGAATTGCCGGCAGTCCAGGTGTGCTCGGCAAAAAGCTCGAGGTTCTTCCAAATCACGTCAAGCTCAGGCTTGGGAGGATGGACATCGGGATTCACACTATGAGAAACAGTCGACATGATCTCGGCCGACAGCGCCTGGCTTTGATTTTCGCGATCCTTCGCCGTGAAATAGGCATCAGCGCCCATCCCGTCTTCCCAATACGGCCCCATGTCCCCTTTGTAAGTCGGCAGAGCGCTGCCGTAGTGCTGGTCAACATACTGAAAGAAGTCAGTAAAGGTTGCATAGTGCAACTTGGGGAACGCGTAACCTTGATTCCAGGTGGTGGCGAATCTTGCCGTTTCAGGAAACAGGTCTGTGTTCTCAGGCTGACTTCCAAAGATCAGGGCCACATCGAGCTTGTAGTGCGGCTTGGAATATGCCTGCATGAAAATCGGCAGGGACTCATAGACCGCCGCCTGTTGTGGCGGAAGACCAAACAGAAACATGGTCTGCTCGTAACAACGGGAGTACCAGAACAGGACCTTCTTGCCGTCGGGTCCAGCCCACCAAAAGGGCGAGTTCTCATTCCACGGCTCATGCGACAGCAGCGGCGCTCGATCGTTGTCACCACCGGCGACAAAATATTTAACGCCCGAGCTGGCCAGAATCGACGGATACGCCTGGCTGTAGGTCGGAACATGCGTATTATTGGCGTAAGCAAAAGGCAGCTTGTACTCGTGTGAAAGTTTTTTTGAATAGTACAGGGAGCGATATAGAGTCTCGAGCGACGCGTACCCGGTAAGCTCATTCACGTACTGCGTGGGAAGACCAAGCTTGTTCTCACGAATCAGGTTCAATATTTCTTCCTGCCGTTGAGGAGAACGGGTTGCCAGGAATTGTTCGAGGTTCCAGGACCCATCGGTGGCAAAGCGAAAATCCGGATATTGCTTGATGAGATCGGCTGCCTCATCGAAGGTCCTCGATTGCGCCTCCGCGACTTTCCCCTGGTAGTCGCTGTAGCCGATGTCCACGTGGGTGTGTGGCACCACGAATACCGTCCATTTGCGCGCGGCGGTTAAAGGCAGATCGAACTCTGCGTGTTTACCTGCCTGAACCTCAAGGCGGCCTTGTGTGGTTCCCGACCATTCAGGAACCTCAAAGCGCAGTCGCTGTTCACCGAAATCATCGATCGCCGAGATGCTGGCTGCATAGTGCTGCCCGTCGACCAGAAGTGAGGCGGTGCCGGAGGGGGCGGCCTGATGAAAGCGCAGAAACGCTTCCACGATCTCCACCAGGCCGGCTCCTTTTTGCTGATAAAAGATGGTGGGGGTTATCTGGGCCTCGATCGCGGGCTTTGTAACTGGACGGCTGGAGTCATTCGTCAGCGAAATGAAATCATAATGTATGCCGGAGATTTCATTCTGATCGGCAAAAGGCGGCTGGGTATTAACGCAGGAGAGGACGAGACTATTCTGCCCCTGCTTAAGGAAGCTGGCGGGGAGCGGTATGGTGAGAACCGTCGAGGAATAATGCGGATCAAAGATGGAGCGCTGATCGCCCAGGTAATAGCTGACCTCTGGATGCAGGTAAAAGATCCCCTTATGCCCGTTGATTCGAACTTGAACCGCGGGGATTCGCGGAAGATAAGTAAGCGTCGATATCTTGAGCTGAAATTGACCGCGAGGCGCATCCGCAAGATTGAACTGGATTTCGTAGGCGGATCCGGTCCGTTGCTCGCCAGGCCATTGCTTCGCCCAGTCTCCTTTGTCCACCTGGTACGAGACTTGATCGCGGGCCGCCGCAGGAAACTCCAGCGAAGATTGATCAAATTGCCCGATTTGCCAAACGGTTTTTTCTGCAGCGAAAGCCGAGGTTGAGCCAAGCAGGAGAAGCAGCACAACGCATGCGATGCGATTCATGAAGTCACCACAACTCGACGGCGTCGACAATCGGAGCCTCTTTCCAGAATTTGCTGACTAAATCTTTGGGGCTTTCAGCAAATCATGGCTCACCAGCCGGACGGTGACAATCTCGTGGGGATGCACCGTGAACTGGAAGCCATCGCTACCTGCCAACGAGAGTGCTTTGCCGTTCCTCTCAACTGCATCCGTCTGCCACGCCTGGTCAATCTGGAGCAATGGTGTGTGAACCTGCACGTCGCGCACTGCGCCGCCTAAATCAAGAAACCGCAGGATCGTCCCGTTCCCGTCCTCGGCCGGCTTCCAGGTCTCCAGCAACAGGCTCGGATCCTGAACGTCCAGGAAGCTGCCTTGCTTTCCATCCAGGGGTCGAGGTTGGTTAATTGCCTTATCCTGCGAAGTGACCTCGTCGGGTTCAAGCGGGGTCGTTTCTTCCCAGCCCATGCGGCTCAACTGGGTGGCGTCGGTCGATGGGGCACTGGTGACGACATAGCGAAACTGGAAATGTCCCCCCTGCCCGGCGCGGTAGTTGGTAAACCAATAATTGTTCATGACGTAGGAGAAGATGGTTCCCGTGCGCTGGCCAAACTCCGTTGGCCAATCACCCCGGTTGATATCTCCGAGCGTGACCAGGGCTGCATCGAGGGGTATAAGAGTGGCCGACAAGCCATCTTGTTGCGCAGAGACCCAGTGCTGTACCGAGAACCATTCGTGTCCTGCCCCGGCATACATGTCTTTCGACGGGTCGACTACGCCAGTTTGGATCTCATACTGAAACTGTGGCTGCTGCATCGCGAAGGGAAAGGCAAAGTAGACGGCCTCTTTTTCGTCGATCTCCTTCTTCTCGACGTCTTCGGTAAATTCAATTTTCTTTTGGTTGTCAAAGAGCCGAATCGTGGTGGCGATCGTAGGCGTGTTCATACTGGTGCTTTCCATACGCGCGATCTCCCCATCAGGGGTTCGATTCATTGAGATCAGGTGGCCGCCGTGCGCCGGATCGATCTGCAAAACAGCCTTGGGCGCCGCCATGGGGAACTGCAACAGAGTATTGGGCTGCTTATCCCCGCCAGAAACATAAAGGTATTGACCGAACCGATAGGGGCTTTGCTGGTTGACGAGTTCGCGCTTCAGCTGTTTGTCGTAGATACCGCGGACCGCTCCCGAGACAGGATCCAGTTCGACGCGGTAGTAGTCGTTCTCAAGTTTGCCGTCGCTGGCAGCTTCGGTGGGGGCTGCTTGCTGCTGGCTTCCCTTCCGCACCAGGTAAACTTTGTAGCCGAGGGCAGGAATATCCCGTGCGAAGAACCGCACGCGGTTAAAGCTTCTGCCGTTATCGATGATCTGCAGCGGCACTATGTGGTGAGAGACCTTGCCGGTCGGCACATCTTCCACCGGCACCGCCTGGCCTGTGGCCTGGTCGACCACCTCATTTCCCTTGATGAGGTCGATCGAAACTGGCCCGCTTCGCTTCCAATCCAATGTATTGAAGACGACGAGGCTGCCCTTGCCGGTATAGATCGATTCCGCAAGACTGGCCGTGCTGTTGCGCGTAAGCGAATCTGCCAACGCTTTCGCGTCCACCGCGTGGGAATCTTTTACCTCCAGTTGCTTGACCACCTCGAGGCTGGTGGGATCGGTAATGCTATTGGAGGCCGTCCAGGTGTGTTCATCAAACAACATCATGTGCGTCCACATCCGGTCCAGGTCGACCTTGTCTGCGGCCAGGTCCGGATTGACGAGCGAGGTGAGAGTCGCAAGCTTCTCTGCAGACGGACCCCGGCTTTCGTTTTCTCGTTCGATTGCCGAATAGTAGGCATCCGCGGCCATGCCGTCTTCCCAGTAAGGGCCGCCGTCTCCACGCACGGTGGGAATGTTGTCGCCAAATTGATCCGCAATGTTCTTCAATGCATCGTAAAAGCCCGAGTACTGCATTTTCGGATAAGCATAAAGACCATTCCACTGATCGGCCAGCTCCGCCTGCTGGGGAAACAGATCGGTGTTCTCCACCTGGGTGCCGAACAGGATGGCGGCATTCGCCCGGTAAGTTGGCTGCTCATACATCTGCAGATAGAGAGGAATCGTCTGACTGCCCGCTGCTACCTCAGGCGGCAAGCCGAACATCAGCTGCATATGCATGTAATGACGTGAATACCACAACAGAACTTTCTGGCCATCGGGGCCTTCCCACCAAAAGGGAGAGTTCTCGTTCAGGCGCCCTTGCAGCAACACGGGGGCGCGCACATTATCGCTACCCGAAAGAAAATACTTGATTCCGGCCGACGAAAGTATGGACGCATAGGACCAGGAAAACGATGGGACATCGGTGATGTTGGCGTAGTTAAAGGGCGTGCCGTGCAGCCGGCTGAAGGTGGCACTGCCATATAGCGAGCGGATCAGGGTTTCAGCCGCGGGAAACCCGGTCAACAAGCTAGCGTATTGCGCAGGAACGAATAGTTGCTGTTTCTGCACCGCAGTGATCATCCGCTCCTGTTCCCTGGGGGTGCGGGTCTGCAAAAACTGCTCCACATCCCAATATCCGTCGACGCTGAACCGGAAGTCCGGATGCTCAGCGGTCAGGTCCATTGCCTCGTCGATGACCCTGCTCTGTATGGCTGCAACTTTCGCCTGGTAATCCGTGTAGCCCACATCCAGATGAATATGGGGGACCATAAAGATCGTCCACTTTTTGCCCGGGTCGATCGATTGTTCTTTATGTTGCCGATGCCCCGCGCTGTTCCAGGTCAGTTGTGCTCGTGTCTTTGCCGGGAATTCGGCGACAGCAAACTGGAGTTTCTGCTCCCCAAAATCCTGATTTCCCGATACGGCCTGATGGTAGGGCGTGCCGCCCACCACCAGACTTACGCTGTCGCCCGCACCCACTGGGTTGTCGAAGCGAAGGAAGACGTCAACCATCTCTTCAAGTTGCCCTTGCTGTTGCTTATAGAAAAGGCTCGGGACGATCATCGCAGAGGACGCTTGATCATCGTTTCGCTTCGTGGCGCGATCAAGTTCCACAGCGTCATAGGTAAGACTGGCATCAGGGATTATTTTGTCCGTCTGTTCGATTGGCTGCAGCGTGATAATGTTCTCTCCCGCGTGAAGCATGCTCCCTGGAAACTGGAAAGAAACATCGGCACTCGAATAGGCTGGATAAAACGAGCTCATCAGGTTTCCCATGGCGTAATCCAGCCTGGGATGCAGGTAGAAGATGCCTTGCTTGCCGTTGATGCCGACTTTGATTGCGGGTACGCTGGGGCTCTCAATCAAAAAAGAGAGGCGTAGCCGATAAGCTGGGGCCGCTGCTTGATCCAGCGAAAATCTGATGGTCCGCGGACCGGCAGCCTCCTTCTTTATCTCAGTTTGGCCGGCTGCAGAAACAAAATCGGCCGCCTGACTCGCGGGCCAGTCTTTTGCGGGATCGCTTTTGTTGACTACGAATGTTACCGATGTGGTCGACGGCGCCTGGAGAAACTCCGCCGACGAGCGATCAAAGGTCCCGAGCCGAAACACCGCGTCGTCGTGGCTGCCTTGTTGTGGTGCAGCGAGAACAGTACCTGTGGCCGCGAAAAGAACGACCCACCCGCAAACGAGTGCAGCGTTCAATTTCATTTCGATCGGCCCATGGGAGAACACGATAGGTGTTGCGAAAAATGCGGACAAGAGCCCGTGTCGCCTTGGGATCCAAGGCGACCCGGGCCCACCTAGAAGATCACCTTCAGGGCGAACTGTACTTGTCTGCCTTGTCCAGCAGCGGTGGTGATGAGCCCGAATGTCCCCGACTGGACTGTGGTATTGGGTAACGAGTAGTTGCTGTGATTGAACAAGTTGAAAAATTCTCCCCTGAACTGCACGGACAAATTCTCATGAATGGGAAAGTCCTTGTACGCACTAAGATCTACATCTGTATATCCCGGCCCCACCAGATCATTCCTGCCTTCGTCGCCGTAGGTGTAAGTCGCCGGGAGCGGTAGGGCTGCTGTATTAAGCCACTGCTTGCCGGTACCAACATTTTTTAGGCCGGTATATACATTCGCGCCCGCCACTCTATCCGGTCGTTGGTTTGGACCTCCGGTATTCGCCAAATCCGTACCGACCAGGGCGTTGAAGGGTTGGCCCGAGTTGTGGGAGATGATGGTGCCCAGGTTCCAATTGCCGGCGGCTAACTGTAGCAACCAGTTGGGGTTCGACAAGAAAGTCTTATTTTTGCCGAAGGGCAGTTGATAGACACTGCTGAAGACCAACATATGGGTCAGACTATAAGTCGAGGGGCCGTATTCTGCGTGGAAGTCATAGAAGTTTGGCGCCTCGTTCCCATACGGGTCGGATTGTATGTCCAGCGACTTCGAATAGGTGTAAGCGAGCCTGAAGAATAGTCCCTGCGAGAGCTTCTTGGTGAGTTCCGCCTGGAGTGCATTGTAATTTCCAGTCCCTTCATTCCACTCGAAAGAGAACGGCCCTCCGTATTGCGGGAAGGGCTGCCGGTCCGCGATGGGGCCGGGTGCTCCAAAGAGCGCAGTATTTGCCGTCATATTGATGTACTGGTGACTACTGAGGGAAGCTACGTAATCGACCTTCAACACCATGGAGGCCGGCAACTGCTGCTGGATTCCAAGGTTGAACAGCATCGCATAAGGAATCTTATTATCAGGGTTGGCGCCGTAGGTGGCATAGGGCGTCGTGGCAAGGCTCGCGAGGATCGATTCCGACGAAGGCAGCGTGTTGAGGTAGGTGGTCGGTATTCCCAGATCGAGGCTCGTGAAGTTAGCCGAGATCGCGGTAGGCCAGGAAAGCCGTATACCCTGGTTTGCCTGTACAAGGTTGTTGTTGTGGTCGTCTAAGATCGCAAAAGCGCCGTGAAGCACAGTGTTTTCCGCGGCCTGATAGGTTATGCCGAAGCGGGGTTCCCATCCATTATATTGCGGAGCAAAGAAGCCCTTGCGTCCGGTCGCATTTGGGAACAGCGGCGGGAAGGGCTGCGTGATAATAAATTGCCCGGTCAGAACGTTCAGCCCGGAGACTACCTTGTGATAGTTGGGTGGCGCGACATAGTCCCAACGCAAGCCGGCGGTGATGACCAGCTTCTTGGTTGCTTGCCACTGATCCTGGCCGTAAAAGCCCCACCAGTTTATGCTCTGATCCGATCCGGTGCTCCCGATCCAGGGAGCGTATGTATTGAGAACACCGAGCATGAAGCTGGCCGGACCGAACCCGGTCGGGCCTGCCGTAGCATTTTGTGCCGTCCCGTTCTGGGTAAAGTTCGTAGCAGAACCCCAGCCGTCGTCGTAGGTCTTGATGTGGTAATACATCGCCCCTACGCCCAGGGTGTGATTCCCTTTAACCTTGGAGAAGTCCGTGTGATAGTCTTCGCCCTCCAGAGGGCCAAGCGGAATAGCGAATTGGGAAACGCCATTATAGCCGTTGGAGAGCGAAACCTGGGGCCCCATGGAAAGGCCGGCCCTGGTCGGTACCGCCTGTTCGAAATTGATGGCCTCGTTAAAGGCCAGACCAGCTTGTTCATCCGTAACGTCAAAGTTTGTGTAGGTGTATCCAAAGCGCAGGTTGAGGATGGTGGATGGGTTAAAGAGATGCGTGAAACCGACCGCCGCCTGCTGTGAATAATTGATCAGATCGTTGGAATACGACTCAATGCTCTCCGGGCGGAGCGTGCGCTGGTTGGATCGATTGAAACGTGCGAATACCGTATCGTTCTGGCCGAACGAGTGGTCGATTCTGCCGCCAAAGACATCGCTCTTAGTAGCGGTCACCCCGGTGAATTGATAGTTAGGAAGAACTCCCTCAGGCACGTTGAGGTTCGGGTGAGGGTAATACCTCTGAATGATCAGGAGCGTCGAAGGATTGAGCCGGTTCTGCGGAATGACGTTGCCCGGGAAAGGATCCCGAATGAACGATCCCGGGTTCGCTGGATCGGGACGGCTGGTTAACGGGTCATAGATTTCGTTTGCATATTCTGGCCGGTTAAGACTATCCGTGCCAACCTGGGCGCCCAGCACCCCAGAGAAATCACCGCTGTCCATAGCGGAGGTCATGGTACTGGACAATACATTCCCGCTCAGGCTCGATCTGAATCCTTCCCAGTAGAGCGAAAACCAGGTGTTGTTCCGGGTATCGATCACGTGCGGTACAAAGAAAGGTCCGCCGAAGAAGAGTCCATACTGGTTTTGGTGGTAGGGAGCGCGGAATGTGTCGGGAAAGGTTTGCGCATCCAACGCATCATTACGGAAGAACTCCCACAGCGCTCCGTGATACACATTCGTGCCAGAGCGAGTGACGACGTTGATGTTTGCTCCGGAGCTGATAGAGAACTGGGCGTCGGTAATGTGCGACTGAACGGCAAACTCCTGCAATGCGTCCGGAGGCGGCGCGATGGACCAGCCATTGGTGAAGATGGCATTGTTTAACGTGCCATCCATGGTGAAGTTGTTTTGTTGACCCCTCTGACCGTTCACTGACGGGCTGATGCCGCCTTTACCCAAGGCCACGGTGAAAGCGCTCTGTTGACCGGTTGTTACGGGCGCGGCCCCCGGGGTCAGCAGCGTAAGCTGCGTGAACTCTCTTCCGTTAAGCGGCAGGTCCACGGTTTCGTTGTGGCCGATGACATCTGTCAACGTCGATGACGTGGTATTCAGAGTGGGCGCCGCCCCGGTGACTTCGACGGTTTGAGCGGCAGAAGCTACGCCCAGCTTGAAGTCGAGCGTAATGCTCTGATTGACCTCAAGCTGCACATTGTCTCGCTTCTCTGTGCCGAACCCCTGCTTTTCCACGGAGATGCCGTAGGTGCCCGGGACCAGCTGAGGAATGATGTAAATTCCATTCTCGTTGCTGGCGGACGTTCTAGCCAACCCTGTCGCCGGATTGGTCACAGTGACCTGTGCTCCAGGAACAGAGGCGCCGGAGGAATCTGTAATGCTTCCGGTTAACAGTCCATTCGTCGATTGTCCCTGTGACGGTATCACTATAAGACAAAGGAGAAACGCTAAAAAGCTTACTCGCCGGAGAAGATGCACCGATTGCCCCCTAAGAAATACAAAGTCGATACCAGTGTTCAACGAAGCGGACCTGAACTTTAATCACAAAAGGTCGTCGATATTTGAACCGAGAGAATTATTTATGGCGTCTTAGGAGACAGTCAATGCCTGTTCAGCATATAGAACGAAAGCTGGAATCGTGGCAAAACGGGAGATTTGGCTTGGCTTGGCTGGAGGTCAATTTGTTCTAGTTGGCGGGAATAATGAGCGACCCGATTACCTGTTGAACGCTCAAAGACAAGCCAACTGTATGCT
>JBARKD010000545.1:0-9034 GCA_049800615.1 Acidobacteriaceae bacterium
GAAATTAAAGATCATCGGCCAAGGGTCTTTACCTTCGCAATATTTGGGATCACTTCCGCGAAAGCCGTCCACGATAGTCCCGCGCCAGCGGCGATCATCTATTAGAGCGAAATATATCTCAAACGGCCGCAAACGTCAAAAACAATTAGTGAGGTGAGAATAATTAGAAGTTCAGCCATTCATTAACGGGCTGCTTTTTTGTGCACGGAGGTTATTTGCGCTTCACTCTCCAAAAGCCACCCATAGGACGAATGTCCGAAAACCCCGGCCTGAAGCTGTTTTCAGACGGAAGTAACTTGAAATTCTTCTCGCCCTTCAAGAAACTTTACAGAGCTGGGAGGTCTGCAAACCCGGAACCTCTCGTCGCCCTAAAATTAGAGCACTGCAGTTGACGGCTGAAGATATTTGGGTATCATGACAATCACAGTGCAATTAAAAAAGAAGTGCCAGTCGAAAAGCGGCAGGGGGATTGATGTCGATGCTTGAGCAAGGGCGCGTTGCGGACGCACTCTATGAAGCGGAAGCAAGCTCCCGGGCTTACACAGTTCCGGTCGTGTTTGCCGACTTTAAGCCGGTGACTCTGAGGCCGCCCATTCCGCAAGATGAACTGCTCGACTGCATGGCGCACTGGATGGCTGTCGCGCGGTGTGTCAGTCGCAGCATCGATTTGGAAGAACAAAAGACTGCGGTATTCAGGAGCACAAAGAAGCGTATCGAAAGGTACTGTGCCTCCTCTACGGAACATATCTCACAGCGCCAGATTTGTATCTTTGATACGGCCGATACGCGGCGGAATGGGCGGCGGGAGTTCCTGGCGCCTCCGGCCCCGTACACAAATATCTACGACAATCCTGCCGGGAAGACTTGGGACAAGCGGCGCGTTCTCTTCGAGCAAACGGCACTCACCGCCTTTGAGCGTTGTTATGAAGAATGCGAGCAGCCGCCTCCCGACGAGATCATTCATGTCACCTGTTCCGGCTATGTTTCACCGAGCCCCGCTCAGGTTTTCCTGTCCAAGCAGGGTTGGTTCCAGACCGGTGTCACTCACGCCTACCATATGGGTTGCTATGGTGCCTTTCCGGCGATCCGCACAGCCTGTGGACTATTGGCAGCATCGTACGCCTCTTTGCCAACGCCGAAAGACCGGGTCGATATCATCCACACGGAATATTTGTCGCTGCATGTCGACTTTCTGGCGCATGACCCCGGAAACTATGTGATGAATACGCTTTTCGGCGACGGCTTCATCAAATACTCGGCCTACCCCCTCCTGAAATTCCTGGCGTCGAACAAAAGAGGTTTAAAGCTCCTTGCCCTGCAGGAACGCCTCGTGCCGAATTCCTTGGATGAGATGACTTTGAAGCCGGGACTGTACTCGTTCGACGAGATGGTTTCGAAGAACGTTCCCGATATAATCTATGTCCATGTAAAAGAATTCATGATCGATCTTTGCCATCAGGCAGGTATCGATTTCGATGCCGAGAAAAAGGATCTCGTCTATGCGATCCATCCTGGCGGCCCGGCAATTGTGAGCAAAGCCCGCGATGCGCTCGGTCTCGACGAGAGCAAGATGTGGGTCAGCCGGGACATTCTAGATCAGCACGGCAATATGGCCTCCGCCACCACCCCCCATATGTGGCAAAAGATCGTGGAAACCGACGCGATTCCCACGGGTGCGAAAATCGTCAGTGTGGCTTTCGGTCCCGGATTGACCGTGATCGGCGCGGTGTTCGAGAAAATCTAAAAAACTGGACCGCGATCCATTCGGGTGTTTCAACCCAATTTTCACGGGTGCGCGCCATAGAACAAGTTGTTATGTCTGAGTCCACGCCACATCCTCCGCCGAAATCGGAACGGTTCTCCGTGCCTGCCGGGCTTTATTGGTTTGTCAGGTTCGTCAATGCAACGGCACCACTCTTCATCAAGCTCGGGCAGCTTGAATCAAAATTTCTGGCATCCCGAATGGCGGCCATCCCGATCGACCGGCCGATTTATATTCTCGGTTTGCCGCGCGCCGGGACCACGATCTCAGCCCAAATGCTGAGCGAGCACCCCGATGTGACGACGCATCGATATTCAGATTTTGCACTGCCCTATACGCCATGGTGGTGGAACCGTTTCTTTCCGAAGCTTCCGATCAAAGCCTTGCGCTCGCCGGTAGAACGCGTCAACCGCGATCGTTTGCAGGTAACTCGCGACAGTTCTGAAGGCGTGGAGGAAATGATTTGGTTACGGTTTTTCGATCAGTTGCATAATCCGAGCCGCTCCAATGTTCTGGATGACGGCACGCTAAATTCGGACTTCGAGACATTTTTTAAAGATCACATCCGCAAACTGCTCTTGGTAAGGGGGCGTTTCCGCTATGTATCCAAGAACAATCCTTGCGTTACGCGTATGCACTACTTGCGCCGCATTTTTCCCGATGCACGTTTCCTCTTGTATGTTCGCAACCCCATTGATCATGCCGCATCGGTGCTCAAGCAAGATCGACTTTTTTCAGATTTGGCGCGAGACGATCAGCGGCTGGTGAAAATGAACAGAGTGACTGGCTTCCATGAGTTTGGCCCCAATTGGGTGCCGGTCAATGTCGGAAATGACGCGATTACCCAGGAGATACTGCGTTGCCGCGCCGAGGGGCGTCTGGTACGCGCCCGCGCGCTTCAATGGGCCTCAGTCTTTGGCTTCATCATCGAGCAACTGAAGCATGATCCTGAGCTGGCTCGCGCGGTTTGTGTCGTGCGCTACGAAGACCTATGCGTAAAACCTGAAGAAACGATCGATCGCATTCTAGCTCATACCGGCCTGTCTCTCGATGCTTTCACCCCCATGCGTAACAAATATATGTCCAAGCTTTCTCTGCCAGACTATTACCGTCCTAATTTCAGCGTGGAGGAAAGAGCTGAAATAATCGCGCTGACTAAAGATGTGGCAGCGCATTTTGGATACAGTCTTATTTGAGTGTAAATCGCATGGTTTCGTCAGCTAAGCGCCGATCGGTTGTAGAATCTCGTGAAGGCAAACCATCTATGTACCGATTGAGTGCCCTTCTGCTGCTGCCTCTTTTCTGCTGTTTAATGCTTGTTGCGCAAGACAAAACGCCTGCGCAACGCAAAGACTCCGTAACGGTCTCAGCGGGTATTTCCAAGGAACAACTGGCACTGGAAGCCCAGCTTGCTGTTGTTCTCTCTGGCGCTGACCAAGCTCTTAAGGCTGGTCGGGCCGCCGACGCAGTTCAGCAGTACGAGGCCGCGCTGGCTATGGTTCATAGGGAACGCCTCCTTGCCGAACAGGAGCAGAAGGTGCTCAGAAAAGCTGGAAACGGCTACATTGGGGCGAATCGTCCCAGCGATGCCGTGGCGACCTTTCAGAAGCTTGTCGACGCCATGAGCAAGCAGTGCGATTCTGAGGCCACTGCGGCCTCGACTTGCGCTAGCGCGCAGCAGGACCTTGGGATGGCGAAAATGCATGCGGGTGATTTTGCCGGTGGACTGGCATTCTTGCGCCAAGCCGAAGCAACCTACGTGAAAGCTGAGAAGCTAAGCGAAGCGGAAAAGGCGAGCGAGTTCCATGAGTACACAATGATTCAGATCATGAATCAGGCGAAGACGCTGATGGCGGTTGCACTATTCCAGCTCGGTAAGACCGCCGATGCCGTAGGTACCACGGAAGAAGCGATTCCTCAGCTTAACCGCGTGAAAGACGACACTGACGTTAACCCCGGGATTCGAGAGAGCGCAACGAGTTCCCTCAAGGACGCTCAGACGGTCCTAGAACGACTCAGATCGGTCCAGTGACTTGGGCTTTGCGCGAATCGTTGGTGAAAAATCTTTCCCATTACACTCATTCGCTCTGCCCCAGTGGAGTGACGGATCTCTCGAAATTCCGGGACGGTGATCCTGCCGTTTAGTCGAGCGCTTTGTGAAATCGCAGGACCGCGATCAGGAGCAGACTGGCTCCTAGGGCACCCATGGCCAACATCTGCGGCCAGAGAACCCCCATGCCGATACCTTTCAGATACGTACCGCGAAGCACAACCAGAAAATAACGCAGTGGGCTGAGATAGGTGAGGTATTGGAGCCATTGCGGCATGGTGCTGATGGGAAATGCAAAGCCAGAAAAAGTTACGGCTGGCATAATAAAGAAGAACGAGGTTACCATCGCCTGTTGCTGGGTGGACGAGACAGTCGAAATCAGCAAGCCCACCCCCAGCATGGACAGCAGAAAAAGAACCGCCCCTGCGAACAGGACCAGGATGTGACCGCGAAATGGAACTTCGAACCAAAATGTTCCTACAGTTGCAATCAGAGAAACATCGAACAGGCCAATCAGAAAGTAGGGCAGGGTTTTACCGAGAATGAACTCGGACGGGCGGATTGGCGTCACCATGAGCTGCTCGAGAGTGCCGATCTCGCGTTCGCGGACCACGGCGAAGGCCGTCAGCGTGACGACGAGTACGAGCGTCAGGCTGCCGATGATCCCGGGCACGAAAAACCAACGGCTTCGAAGGTCAGGGTTATACCAGGGCCGCTGCTCGAGTCGGACGGAAGGGATTTGTTCCAGCAGTTGCGGCGCGATGCGGTAGATGCGGTCCTTCTGGTAGTCCTGGGCGAACCCGAGTGCGATTTGTGTGATGTAGCTGGATGCGATCAGAGCGGTGTTCGAATTGGTGGCATCGACGATCACTTGCAGGGGTGCGGTCTGGCCCTTGCGCAGATTCTGGGCGAAGCCGGCATGGATCTCGAGACCGATCGTTGCCTTGCCTTGATCGAGCAGATCGCCGACCTGACGGTAGTCGGTCAGTTGGCGTTGTACGTCGAAATAGGGACTGGAAGAAAACCGGGAGATCAGTTCGCGGCTCTCCTGGCTATGGTCGAGATCGAGAACCACGGTGGGAACATGATAGATCTCGAAAGTGGCTGCGTACCCGAAGATCAACATCTGGATTATCGGCGGCCCGAACAGCAAAAAACGGGTGCGCTTGTCGCGGAAGACCTGGATGAACTCTTTGATTAACATCTGCTTCAGACGTCTCAACATCGTTTCGTCCCCCCTTTACCCCAACCTCTTGTGGAATGAAGTGGTGGCGAGCAGCGCCAGAACCAGCGCGAACAGAGCCAGAGGAACCAGGTCGGTATAGAGCAATACGGTCGGCGTCCCCTTGAGAAATATCTTTTTCAGGACGGAAACGTAGTAACGCGCCGGAACGATGCGAGTAATCCACTGCAGCACAACGGGCATTTGCTCAATCGAAAACAGAAACCCGGACAGCAGAAAGGCTGGAAGGAAGGTAACAATCAACGAGACTTGACTGGCGGCGAGCTGACTCTTTGCGATCACGGAGATAAAGAATCCGAGGGAAAGCACGACTACGAGGAACATGGCGGAACTGAGAAGGAAAGTCGAAAATGAACCGCGAAAGGGAACTTGGAACCAGTAGATGGCGATCACAGCGCAGACGGTGACATCGAACATGCCAATCGCGAAATAAGGCGTCAGCTTGCCCAGCATGATCTCAACCGGCGTAACTGGAGTGGAAATCAGCTGCTCCATGGTGCCGCGTTCCCATTCGCGTGCGATGGTGAGCGAGGTGAGGAACGCCCCGATGACGGACATAACCAGGGCAAGCACGCCGGGAACGATGAAGGCGCTGCTCTCGAGATCCTCGTTGTACCAGGTGCGGGTTTCAACCCTGACGAGAGCAGGCTGAACGAGTTGGCCGCGGTTGCGAAGCCAGTCGAGTTGGATGTCCGAGGAATAGCCCTGGACTACCGCCTGGGAATAGCCGATCAGGACATTTGCAGTATTGTCATCGGTGCCGTCGACAAGCGCCTGAACCTGGACCGGACGATGATCACTCAGACGCTGAGAAAAATCCCATGGGATAACAATCCCCAATTTGGCATGACCGTCGTCGAGCGACCGCGTCAACTCAGGGTAATCGTTCACAACCCGCACAACATTGAAGTACTCGCTGGCCTGGAAGCGTTTCAAAAGATTTTGGCTCTGCTGGCTGCCGTCACGGTCGTACACGTATACGGGCAGCCCCTTGAAATCGAGATTGACGCCGTAGCCAAACAGCAGCACCAGAATCTCCGGCATGATCATCACAATGATCAGGCCGCGCGAATCACGCAGGATGTGGACGACCTCTTTTCTGGCCACGGCCAGCAAGCGAGTGAAGCTCACGCTTTCCACTCCTTGCCCGAATCAGGCCCCCTGGTGAGCGAGACGAAAACATCTTCCAGGCTGGGATGGATCTTGTCGACCAGGCCAACGGTGATGCGGTGGTCCGACAGATACTTCTTGACCTGGGGGATTGCAGAAGTCGCATCACGCACGACCAGGTGCAGAGCCCTGCCGAAAACCGCTGCGTCAATCACATCGGGAGCGGACTGCAAAATTTCGAGCGCTCGGCCCAGTGGCTCACACTCAACCAGGAGCAGTTCACCCTTCATCGATTTCTTTAGCTCTGAAGGCGTACCCAGAGCGGCGACGGCACCGCGAAAGATCAGTGCAAGACGGTTGCAGTATTCCGCCTCTTCCATGTAATGCGTAGTTACGAAGACCGTCACACCCTCCTCGGCCATGTGGTGAATCAAGTCCCAGAACTGACGGCGCGAAATAGGATCAACCCCGGAGGTAGGCTCATCCAAGAAGATGACGGGCGGTTGGTGTAACACCGCGCAGCCCAACGCGAGGCGTTGCTTCCACCCTCCGGGAAGTGTAGCGGTCATCAGATTTTCTTGGCCCTTGAGATTCGCCATCTCCAGCGCCCAATCAATTCGTTCTTTGAGCAGGCTCGCTGGCACGCTATAGAGACCAGCGAACAGGCGTATGTTTTCGATCACCTTAAGATCGTTGTAGAGAGAAAATCTCTGCGACATGTAGCCAATGTTCTCGCGCACCGATTCGGGTTCCCGACCCACGTCATATCCTGCGACACGCGCCCGGCCGGAGGTAGGTCTCAACAGACCGCACAGCATGCGGATGGTAGTAGACTTGCCTGCGCCGTTCGGTCCGAGAAAACCAAAAACTTCGCCTTTGCGCACTTCGAGATTGATGCGATCGACGGCCACGAAATCTCCGAAGCGCTTGACGAGGTTGTCGATTACCACAGAATTGTCATGTTCAGGCATGGGATGGCGCTCCACCACCGACCGCATCGACGAAGAGGTCTTCAATTGTGGGCGAGACTTGTTGAATCGTGTTGAAGGGAACGGAGGCGTTCTTCAGCCGCGCCTCGAATTCGGGGATGCGGCTGGCGCCATCGTCAACCACGACGTGCAGGCCATCGCCGGTCAGGACGAGACTGGAGATGCCAACCACGTTCTCTAGCTCTGCGCGCAATCTGCGCGGTTCGGATGAGGTGATGGACAGGACGCTCTTACCCAGCTTGGCCTTGAGATTGTTAGGCGTGTCGCAGAACAGCAGCCTCCCCTGATGGAGCAGGGCGACGCGATGACAGCGCTCCGCCTCGTCGAGGTAAGCGGTGGAGATGAGGATCGCCACACCTTCCGAGATCAATTCGTAAAGGATGCGCCAGAAATCGCGGCGCGAAACGGGATCGACGCCGGTGGTCGGCTCATCCAGCAGGATGATCTTGGGGCGGTGGATGAGCGCGCAGACCAGGGCCAGTTTCTGCTTCATGCCGCCGGAAAGCTTCCCCGCGAGACGCCGGCGGAACTCTCTCATGCCGGCAGCCTGCAATAAGGGAGTGGAACGCTCTTCGCGTTCAGTCCGATTCACTCCGAACAGGTCGGCATAGAAGCGAATGTTCTCGTCGACCGTGAGGTCTTCGTAGAGCCCGAAGCGCTGCGGCATGTAACTGAGGTGGCGCTTAGCCTTTTCGGGATCGTGAACGACATCAAAATCAGCCAGACGAGCCGTGCCTTCATCGGGCGGCATGATGCCGGCGAGCATGCGGAGCGTTGTAGTTTTTCCGGCGCCGTCTGGGCCCACCAGACCAAAAATTTCGCCAGCGTGAACATCGAAGCTCAAGTGATCCACTGCACGCACGCCGGCAAAACTCTTGGTGAGTTCCTCGGCGATGATTGCGGATTGGGACTTCTCATGCACTAGTTCGTTGGCGTATTTGCCCGTTGGGGTCCGTTTGGTTCCGCGGCAAGGTTGATACGAGCATCGCCCGGCATACCAGGCTTGAGTTCGTAGTTAGGATTATCGATGTCGATCTTGATTCGATAGACAAGGGTTATGCGTTCCTTATAGGTTTGCACACTCTTCGGTGTGAACTCTGCGCTCGAAGATATGAATGAAATACGTCCGCGGTACTGTTTGCCGGGGTACGTATCGGTGGTGATGGTTGCTTCCTGGCCCCAGCGGATGCGGCCGAGATCGGTTTCAGCGATATACGCGCGCAGCCAGATATGATCGAGATCGGCGAGAGTAACCACCGGGGTGCCAGGAATGACCACCTCTCCGAGTTCGGCCTCGCGCACGGTGATTACACCGGCGGACGGGGCACGGAGGGTTGTGTAGTCCAGGTTGACTCGCGATAGACCCAGATCGGCGTGAGCTGCGGTGAGATTGGCACGAGCAATGGCGATGTCTTCCTTGCGGCTGCCTTCGACAGCTTCGTTGTAATGCTGTTGTGCTGCCCGAAAAGTCGCTTCGGCACGCTTCAGAGCGGTGTTGGCGAGGTCACGATCCTGAGTGGAGAGCTCATCCTTGCTGAAAAGCCGCTGAGCGCGATCATAGTCGAGCTTCTTCTCCTCGAGATCGGCTTGCGCACCGAGCATCGTTTGCTCCGACGCCTTCACTTCCTGCTCGCGCGTTCCAGCCCGCATGAGCGCAAGGCTGGATTCGCGCACATTCACCGTGGCCTCGCCGATGCGGACCTTTTGCCTGTAGTCGGCATCGTCGAGACGCGCCAGCAAGGCGCCCGGCTCAACCCGCTGGCCTTCCTCGACGGGCAGGTCGACGATGCGTCCTTGCACTTTGAAGCTGACCAGGCTCTCGTGCGCTTCGATGTTGCCAGAGAGAGTAAGCTGATTTTGAGGCTCCGTTTTCCTGGTAA
>JBARKD010000546.1:0-9580 GCA_049800615.1 Acidobacteriaceae bacterium
GCGGTTTTTGTATCAGGGCCCGACTTCAGTCGGGCCGTAAATGATTCAGAATACGTCGGGCTTTAGCCCCTGCTTCACGTCTCTCTTGCTCGATCCCGATTTTTTCCGCAGCCTGTTCAGCCGCTGAGGCTACAATTTCCCGCCCCTACTAAGCAGGGGGCACGAAGGCAGTAAGCATGGGCGCCGGGTGAAAAGAACAGCGTGTCCCACCCTCCGCAAAAAATGCAGAGGATGGGCTACCCGGAGTTTGTTGGGAAGGATTCCCGTCTACGCCTGCGGAAGCGGAGTCAGCCGCACAAACTTCTGCGACAGGCTCGACCAATTAGAGAGCATCCATTTGGCCCGTGTGCTGGCGGTTTTCTCTGCATGCAGCTCGATAAGCTGCCGCAGCTCTTCCGCTGCCCCCTCGTCGACCTGAGACAACGGCTCCGGAGCGAGAAAGCCAGTGTGGTATCGCGTCAGGGACAGGAATTTGCCGTCTTCGTCGAATACCCACGCCACACCGCCTGTCATCCCCGCGCCAAAGTTCTGGCCAGTGGAGCCCAGCACCGCAACCACGCCACCGGTCATGTATTCGCAGCCGTGGTCGCCAACGCCCTCGACCACCGCCGTTGCTCCCGAGTTGCGTACCGCAAACCGCTCCCCTGCGCGCCCGGCGGCAAAAAGCGATCCGCTGGTTGCCCCGTAAAGCGCAACATTGCCCAGGATCACATGCAGCTCGCTCTCGCGTGCTGCCCTTCCTTGGCCGCGGAGAATCAGTTCTCCTCCGCAGAGTCCCTTGCCCACGAAATCGTTGGCCAGGCCCTCCAACACCAGCTGCATGCCGGGAATCGCAAAAGCCCCAAACGACTGCCCAGCCACCCCGGTCATCCTGAAGGTCAGCGGAGTCTTCGTTTGGTGAAGCCCATGCCATACCAACTCCCCGGCCAACCGTGCTCCCAGCGTTCGATGCTTATTGGCGATCGTCTCTTCCACTGCAAAGGGCAGCCCGGCCGCGCGAGCGGCCAGCGCCGGCTGCACCCAGGCGTTGTCGATGGCGGCATGATCGCTGGGCCGGCGGTTCCGTTGTCCCTGCCAATGTACGTGTCCCTCGCGCGCCGGCGCCAAAAGTGGGCTGAGGTCAAGTCCTCCCGCGGCGCTTACCTGCTCCAGCAGATCCACCCGGCCAATTGCCGCTTCTAACGAAGGCAAGCCGAGGGAAGCCAGCAAGGCTCGCAGGTCGCGCGTCAATTCCTCGAAAAACCGCGCCACATGCGCCGGCTTGCCGCGAAACTTCGCGCGCAGATCAGGCCGCTGCGTGGCAATCCCCGTAGGACAGGTATTCAAATGACACTGCCGCGCCATATCGCACCCCAACGCGACCAGCACCGCGGTCCCGAAGGCAAATTCATCGGCCCCCAGCAGCGCGGCGATCAGCACGTCACGCCCGGTACGCAGACCCCCATCGCAGCGCAAGCGCACCCGTCCCCGCAGACCGTTCTGCATCAGCACTTGTTGCGCTTCCGCTAAACCCAGTTCCCACGGGTTCCCGGCATACTTGATGCTGGAAAGCGGCGATGCACCGGTGCCCCCGGCGTGGCCTGCGATCACGATGTAATCTGCATAGGCCTTTGCCACCCCGGCGGCGACTGTGCCCACTCCGCACTCCGAAACCAGCTTTACCCCAATGGCCGCGCGCGGATTTACTCTCTTCAGGTCGAAGATCAGCTGCGCCAGATCTTCGATCGAGTAGATATCGTGGTGCGGCGGCGGGCTGATCAGTGCAATGCCTGGTTGGGCGTGCCGCAACCGTGCGATAAGCTCGGTGACCTTGTGGCTGGGAAGCTGCCCGCCTTCGCCGGGCTTCGACCCCTGCGCGATCTTGATTTCGATCTCCTCGGCGTGGGTCAGGTATTCCGCAGTCACGCCAAAGCGGGCAGAAGCAACCTGCTTCACCTTGTTGTTGTGAATCGCCGGCGCTCCCGGGTACTCCGGATACGCCGCGGGATCTTCCCCCCCTTCGCCGGTATTCGAGCGCGCCCCAATCTGGTTCATGGCTGCGGTGATGGTCTGGTGCGCCTCCGGGCTCAAAGAGCCCAGCGACATTGCAGACGCAATAAACCGGGGTATGATGCGAGACGCTTCTTCCACCTGTTCCAGCGCGAGCGGCGCCGCAGCCGGGCGAACCTCCAGCAAGTCCCGCAATACGGTCGGCTTGCTCTCCGTTGCCAAAGCACCAAAGGCGTTCCATGCCTGGATTTGCGTCAGAGCCGCGCCGGCCGAACCGCGCGCGGATCCCGTCACCACCTGCAGCGCCTTCACCGTTTGTGGCTGCCAGCCGTGCGGCTCCGCGCGATCGTCTTTGCGAAATCGCACCCAGCCATAATCCGGCAGAGTCTTGGCTTCCGCCGGTACCGCCGGCTGCTGCGCGGTCGCCATTGGTGCCTGCGGATGTGACGCATTCACCAACGCAGGCTGACGGTCGTCATCCTGAGCCGCCGACCAGACCTCGCGCAGAGATGCCTCAATACCAGAAAAACCAATGCCGGAAATCGGCGACGGAGTCCCGGCAAAACATTGCTCCACCAGTTCCCGGTCCAGCCCCAGAATGTCGAACAAATGCGCGCTGCGGTAGCTGTCCACCACCGAAATACCCATCTTCGACATGATTTTCGCCAGGCCGAGATCGAGGGCACGAAGCAGGTTGCCTTCGCCCTTCTCCCCATCGATACTCCGCGCTGTTTCCAAAGCAAGCCAAGGGCAAACCGCCCCGGCGCCAATCCCGATCAGCACCGCCGCGTGATGAAGATCGCGGCAGTCGCCGGCTTCCACCGCCAGCCCGGCAAACGTCCGTACTCCGGCCCGCGTCAAAGCGTGATGCACGGCTCCGGTTGCCATCGCCATGGGAATCGGCAGCAGCTCCGAGCGCGCTCCGGGTTGAGCGACCGCTCGGTCGCTCAGCAGCAGGATCGCCGCCCCGCCCCGCACCAGTTCCACAGCCCGCGAGCACAGATCGTCAATCGCCCGCTGCAAATTGCAGCTCGGCGCGAAGACGCAATCCAGCACCGCCAGCGGCATATCGTCCGACAATGCGTGCTCACGATTGCGCAGCGTGTGCATCTGACCCAGCGAAAGAAACGGAGACTGTAACGAAAGCCCGGGAATCCGCGCCTGGCTATCCAGAATGTGCGGCCAGGGACCCAAGCGGGTGTGCAATTGAATCACAATCGATTCCCGAACCGGATCGATCGCCGGATTGGTGACCTGGGCAAAGCGCTGACGGAAGTAGGCGTAGACCGGCCGCGGCGCATGCGCCAGCGGCGCCAAAGGCGTGTCGTCTCCCATCGACCATACCGCGTCCTTACCCTCGCTCGCCATCGGCGCCAGCACCATGCGAACGTCTTCCCGTGTGTAACCAAACAGCTGCTGCAGCTGGGTCAATTCCTCGACCGGCGGGGTGAAGGCGGCCGGCTCCAGCGGAGTGTCCGCTACCAGTTCGCCGTACTTGGAGAAGCGGTCAAACTCCCTCAATAACTGGTCGTCTTCGAGCAATTGGTGGGCATCCAGATCCGCCACCAGCATCTCGCCGGGACCGAGACGTCCGCTATGAATAACCCTTTCCGGATCCAGGTCCACCAGCCCCGCCTCGGAACCAGCCACGACCAGCGCATCTTCGGTGAGAAAAAATCGACAGGGGCGGAGTCCATTACGATCGAGCGCAACCCCCACCAGGTGGCCATCGGCAAACGCCAAAGCCGCCGGGCCGTCCCAGGGTTCCACGCAGTCGGCGTGGTAGCGAAGGAACGCTGACTCTTTTTGCCGTCCCGCCGGAGGCAACAACATCCGCACTGCTTCCGCAACGCTGCGCCCATTGCGGGCCAGCAGTTCCACGACTTCGTCCAGGCTCGTCGAATCAGAACCGTCCTGGGAAAGGATTGGATGGCACTCCGCGGGAATCGTAGCCGCCCGCGCATCCATTCGCCCGCGATTACCCCACACCGTGTTGATCTCGCCGTTATGCGCCAGCGCGCGCAGCGGCTGCGCGCGGTCCCACGACGGCAGAACATTGGTGGCGTAACGCTGGTGGAAAATGGCAAACGCCGTAGTGTATGCCGGGTCCGCCAGATCGGGATAAAAGTCTGCCAGCAACCGGCCGGCGCACATGGCCTTATAAACCATCGAGGACGAAGACAGCGAACACACATATCCGGGTGCCAGGGAGCGTTCAAACTGCTTGCGCGCAAGATACAACCGGCGCTCAAAACGTTCCCCGTCGTTGGCTGTCACCAGCACTTGCCGGATTACAGGAATACTGGAGAGCGCAATCTCGCCCAGCACCTCTTCCCGTGTGGGCACCACTCGCCAATTGAGGACGCTTAGATTCTGTGCAGCCAGGGCCTGTTCCAATGCCAGTTGCCCGGCGCTCGATGCGTCAGGAAAGAAAATGACTCCCACTCCAAGCGGCTGGCTGGAGTCAAGAGAAACCCCGGTCGAGGCAAGCAGAAATTCCCGCGGAATCCCCGTCATGATTCCAACCCCGTCGCTGCTCTTGCCGTCGGCGGCAATCGCCCCGCGATGCGCCAGCCGCGAGAGTGCGGTCAGCGCCTGGGTCAGGATTTCATGCGTGGGCTGGTTGCGCAGCGTAGCCACGAATCCTACGCCGCAGGAATCGTGATCAAAGCGAGGGTCCAGTAAATGCGAGGCTTGGCCACGCTCCAGCGAATTTGAGGCAAAGGAACCCATACGTAACTATAATCCCCGTTTCTATGACAAGTGCCTGGCGATAAAAAAATTTATTCGCACCAGAAGGGGCAATGGTCCGAAAGTCATCTTTTCATCGAAAAAAAAGACATCTATTCGTTGACAATCAGGTCATGTATATTTATACATGTTTATGTATTTTTATGCACGGCACTAGCGCGGCTTGAGGCCGCGTTCAGATTTTGGGCTCGGCCAGAGGCGGCGCCGGGATTTTGGGCGCAAACAAGATTCGCAGAAGTTTCATCAGGCCTTCACTAGCGTTTCGAGGAAGCGTTACAGGAACAGGAAAGAACATGAAACAGGATCGGCATACGGCAATACGAGAGCTCGTCGCAGGCGCCCCGATCGGCAGCCAGGACGAGCTGCGTCGTCGGCTGGTCAAACGCGGCTTCGAAGTCACCCAGGCAACGCTCTCGCGTGATATCCATGAACTGCATCTCTACAAGGGGCCAAATGGATACTCAGTACCGAATGGCGTCGCCGACGACGAGGATTCCCTGCCCGGGACCGGCGAAATGCTGCGCAGCTTCGGACTCCGCGTCAAGCAGGCAATCAATCAGTTGGTGTTGATCACCATCAACGGCAGCGCCCAACCCGTAGCCCTGGCGATCGACGGCGAAGACTGGCCGGAAGTTGTCGGAACCATCGCTGGAGACGACACCGTCCTCATCATCTGTCCGGACCAGAAGCGGGCGAACACATTGAAGGATCGCCTGGAATCCATGATTGGCTGAAAAAGCCACGAATCGGATCATCTACTGATGCAAAAGAATTCCATACAAACCGCGATCGCTGGAGTCAGTGGGTACGCCGGCATGGAGCTGGCCCGGCTCCTCCTGCACCATCCCGCCCTGAAAGGCCGCCCTCCGGTCTTCGTCGGCCGGGATTCGGAATCCGTCCGCCTGACCGACATACATCCGCAGCTCGCCGGCAACGGCAGCTCCAATTTGATGGTCGAGCCTTTCTCCTGGGACTTGTTGCAGAAGCGCGGCGTGGACCTGCTCTTTCTCGCTACTCCGCACGAGCAATCGCGTAGCTGGGTTCCCGAAGCCTTGACCCACGGCTTGAAAGTCATTGATCTGAGCGGAGCCTGGCGCTTACACGCCCGGGAACATCGCGCTATCTACGCTTTTCAGGACCAGGACCCGGCGCTGGCGGAGCAAATTCAATCTCGCAGCGTCTATGGTCTGCCTGAGTTGCATCGCCAGTCGATTCGCAACGCTCAGTTGGTTGCCAACCCCGGGTGCTACGCCACCTCCATCATTCTGGGGTTGAAGCCGCTCGTGGCCTCCGGTTGGGTGGATCTCGATCACGGCATTATCTGCGATTCGAAGTCGGGTGTCTCGGGTGCGGGCAAGGCCCCGAGCCCGACTACGCACTTCATGAATGCCGCGGATAATCTTTCCGCCTATGCGGTGTTCGGACACCGGCACATGGGCGAAATGCTGGAGCAGCTTAACCTGGAGGAATCGCAGATTACTTTCACCCCGCATTTGCTGCCGATTCCCCGGGGCATTCTCTCCACGATTTACGTGACCTTTCGCGAGAAGAAGGAAGCCGCCGATGTGGAAGCGTGTTTTCGTGACTTTTATGCATCGAGCCCCCTGGTGCGCGTGATGAGCACCTTGCCCCAGATCCAGTACTCGGTGCACACCAACTACTGCGACATCGGTTTCAAGTTAGCCAGGGATGGGCGGCGATGCATCGTCGTGTCGTGTTTGGATAACTTGCTCAAGGGCGCGGCCGGGCAGGCGGCAGAAAATATGAACCTGATGTTCGAATGGGACGAAGCGGAGGGGCTGGCATGAGATTCGTAGTCAAACTCGGGGGCGCCGCATTGGAAAATGAAGTAACGCTCCACGGCTGTGCGAGCGCAATCGCCGTGCTCGCGCAGGATGGAAACCAGGTCGCGGTGGTGCACGGAGGCGGCGCGGCCCTCACCCGGATCCTCAAGCAAATGGGCAAAGAGAGTGAATTCATCGCCGGTCTGCGCATTACCGATGCCGAAACCCGCGATGCCGCGCTGATGGTTCTGGCCGGCCGCGTCAACAAGGAACTGGTGGCCGCGCTCGGCGGCCACGGCCAGGCAGCTGTTGGCCTGTCGGGTGGGGACGGGTTGATCTTTCGCGCGCGCAAGAAGCGCACCTCTCCCGACCTCGGCTTTGTGGGTGAGATCGTAGCCTCCGACACACGCTGGCTCGAGGCCATCTGGAAGATGGGCGCGGTACCAGTCATCTCCAGTCTCGCGCTGGGCTTTGACGGCGAGTACTACAACATCAACGCTGACGAAATGGCCGCCGCGTGCGCGGTCGCCTGCAAAGCCGATGCCCTGGTCTTCCTCACCGACGTCCCCGGTGTTCGTGGGTCGAACGGAGAGGTAATGCGCTGGTTGAGCGTCGACCAGATTGCCCGGCTGGCCCAGGATTCCGTCATCAGCGGTGGCATGCTGCCCAAGCTCAGCGCCTGCCGCGAGGCGCTGCTCGCCGGTGTAAAGCGCGTGCGCATTCTGCCTGCGGACGCGGCAGCCGTACTACCCGACCTGTGCTCCACGCGGGTACTTCAAGGAACTGAGGTGATGGTGGCATGAAGTTGGAATCGATTCAGGCGGCGGAAGCCAGGCTTTTGCTGCCTACCTATGAACGCAACCCAATTCTTTTTGTCGATGGCGCGGATGTATACCTGATCGACGAAAACGGAGAGCGATATCTTGATCTGCTCAGCGGAATTGGCGTCAACGCCTTGGGCTACGGCCATCCGGCCGTCACCGAGACCATCGCGCAGCAAAGCCGCAAGCTGGTCCATATCTCGAACCTCTTCTTTCATCCCGGCCAGGCGGAGCTTGCCCTCCGTCTGACGGAAAGGAGCGGCCTGGACCGCGCGTTCTTCTGCAACAGCGGCACCGAGGCGTGGGAAGCTGCCATGAAGCTGGCTCGCGCCTGGTCCGCTTTGCAGCGAAGTAAAGGCAAAAAACTCGGAACCCGCTTCCTGGCGCTCGAAAACAGCTTCCATGGACGCACCATGGGTGCGGTTTCCACCACGCATAAGGATAAGTATCGCGAGCCTTTTCAGCCGCTGGTCCCGGGCGTGGATTTTGTGCGCTTCAACGATGTCGATCATCTGCGCGCCGCCTTCTCCAGTGAAGTTTGCGCCGTGCTCATAGAACCGATCCAGGGCGAGGGTGGCATTCGTCCCGTCTCTGGCGAATTCTTCGCTGCCGCGCGCGAGCTCACCCAATCTACCGGCGCCTTGCTCATTGCCGATGAGATTCAATCCGGCCTGGGCCGTACCGGCAAATGGTTCGCCTATCAGCAATTTGGGATTCTGCCCGACATCACCACGCTGGCCAAGCCTTTAGCCGGCGGTCTTCCCCTGGGCGCCATGCTATGCACGGAGGAGGCCTCGCAGGCGATTCATCCGGGCTTGCACGGAACCACTTTTGGCGGCGGCCCGCTGGCTTGCGCGGTGGCCATTGCCGTCATCGACACCATGGAGCAGCAGGGCTTGCTGGCCAACATCCGGCAAACCGGGGATTACTTTAAACAGCAATTGCATGAGCTGGCGGCCAAACACGAGTGCGTTGTCGACGTGCGGGGCATGGGCCTGATGCTGGCGATGGAAATGAACTCCGTCGATCTGGCTAAGCAGATCGTCGCGAAAATGCTGGAGCGGCGCATCGTCATCAACCGCACCAGCGAAACCGTGCTGCGTTTTCTGCCGCCTTACATTCTGGGCCGCGAGCACGTGGATCTCGCGATCCATGCACTTAACGAAATCCTGACTGAGCAAGGCGCATCAAAAACTAAGGGGGACACGGAATGGCTGGCAAAACGTTAGCGATCGATGAAAAAACAACACCGCAGGAGAGCTTGGCCGGCCGGGACCTTTGCTCCATCTCTGACCTTTCTCGTTCCGAGATTGCCGCAATTCTCGAGTTGGCGCATGCCATCAAGGCTTCGCCCGCCGATTTTCGCTTCGCTCTCGATGCCCGCCAGATGGTGATGTTTTTTGAGAAAGCCTCTCTGCGCACCCGGTTGACCTTTGAAGCCGGTATGAACACCCTGGGCGGTTCCGCCATGTTCGTCGATCAGACCCAGTCCCCGCTGGGCGAGCGCGAGTCGCTGGCCGACATCGCCCGCAACGTGGAGCGCTGGGTGAGCCTGATTGTGCTGCGCACCTACGCCCACGAGACCATCACCGAGATGGCGGAATACGCCCGCTGCCCGGTCATCAATGCGCTCAGCGATCTGGAGCATCCTTGCCAGGCTCTGGCCGATTTCATGACGGTCGAAGAGCGCTTTGGCACCGCCCGCGGCGTTCGCTTCACCTACGTCGGAGACGGTAACAATGTCTGTCACTCATTGATGCTCACCGGCGCCCTGCTGGGCGCGCATTTCACCGTCGGATCGCCCAAAGGGTATTATCCGAAGCCGGAAATCGTCGCCAAAGCGCGGGAACTTGCCGCCGACTCGGGAGGTACGATCACCCTTACCCAGGATCCCGTCGCCGCCGTAACCCGCGCCGACGCCATCTACACCGACGTCTGCACCAGCATGGGATTCGAGCATGAGGTGACCAAGCGTGCGCCTATCTTCAAGCCTTACCAGGTCAACGAGACCCTGATGTCCCACGCCGCGCCGCACGCCGTGTTCATGCATTGCCTGCCCGCGCATCGCAATGCCGAAGTTACCGACGCCGTGCTCGATGGACCACAATCCGTGGTCTTTGAACAGGCCGAGAACCGGCTGCACGCGCAAAAGGCGCTCATGGTTCTGCTTCTCGGAGGCGTCCCCAACCAGGGACCCGCCCCAAGCAGGTGACTTGCCTTTGGCAAGTTAAGGGA
>JBARKD010000547.1:0-2551 GCA_049800615.1 Acidobacteriaceae bacterium
GCTTTCCACCAGGCTGACAAGGGGTTGGGTGGCCTCTCTGCGGTCGGTAATGGCACAGAGTTGCATAAAGTGGAGTCTAATCCGGGGCATGATTCGTGCACCGCGAAAAAGCAGTTCTGGGGTGTCGGGATCGGCCAGGCTGCAGTTCGATGCACGCCGGCGAGGTGCGGGCGTATGCTAGAGACAAGTCATGCTGTTTCAATTCGGGCTTTTTCCAGCTTCAGATATGGGAAATTAATCTCTTCCATTCGTTCTTCCGGTACCCTTCCAACAAGGCATGATTACCTACGATCTACTCATCATTGGATCCGGCCCCGCGGGGCAGCGCGCCGCTATCTACGCAAATAAGCTCGGCAAGCGCGCCGCCGTGGTCGAGCGTATGCGAACCATCGGTGGGGTTTCCGTAAATACCGGCACCATCCCCAGCAAGACGATGCGCGAAGCTGTTCTGCATCTCTCCGGCTACAACTATCGTTCGATCTACGGCATGAATTACAAGGTCAAGGAAAAGATCACGATGGCGGACCTTGCCTTCCGCGTCCAACACGTGATCAAGACCGAGATCGATGTCACCGAGGCGCAGCTCTCGCGCAATGGTATCGATGTACTGCCGGGCATCGCCAGCTTCGAAGACGCGCACCACGTGAAGGTAACCAATGAAGGCGGCACCCAGACCTACGAGGCGAAGAACATCATCGTCGCCACCGGGACCAAGCCGGCCGATTCCCCCAGGGTGCCCATCAACGGGCGCTCGATCGTCAACAGCGATCAGATTCTCGACCTGCCCAACCTTCCCAAATCGCTGATTGTGGTGGGCGGCGGCGTCATCGGCGTAGAGTACACCTGCATGTTCGCCGCGCTCGGCGTGCGCGTCACCCTGATTGAAAAGCGGCCCAAGCTGCTGGAGTTTGCCGACCAGGAAATCGTAGAGGCACTCAGCTACCACCTGCGCGACAGCCGCGTGACCATGCGCCTGCACGAAGAAGTGGAAAGCGTGGAAGAGCTGCCCGATTGCAGCGTGGTTGCCAACCTGGAAAGCAAAAAAAGAATATCCGGCGGTGCTTTGCTGTATGCGGTCGGCCGCTCCGGCAATGTCGACCAACTCAATTTAGGAGCGGTTGGCATCGAGCCGGATTCGCGTGGCCGCATCCCCGTGGATAAGAATTTCCGCACCAGGGTGCCAAACATCTTCGCGGTGGGTGACGTGATTGGTTTTCCCAGCCTGGCCTCAGTGTCGATGGAGCAGGGCCGTATCGCGGTAGCCCGGGCGTTCGGCAATGACACCCTGGAGTCCAACCCAAGCTACTACCCCTATGGGATTTATACGATCCCGGAGATTTCGTTTATCGGCAAGACGGAAGAGCAGCTTACCGATGAAGATGTGCCCTACGAAGTAGGCGTGGCTTATTATCGCGAGATCGCCCGGGGGCAGATCCGCGGCGATACTACCGGACGCCTGAAGATCGTTTTCCATCGCGAGACACGACACTTACTGGGTGTGCACATCATCGGCGAGGGCGCCAGCGAACTGCTGCACATCGGACAGGCTGTCATGTCTCTCGGCGGTACACTGGACTACTTTATTGATACGGTGTTCAATTACCCCACCCTTGCCGAGTGCTACAAAGCTGCCGCGTTCAACGGCATCAACCGGCTTGCCCGGGCGGCGGACTAGAGAGAGAGGGCGCATGGGCAGGACCATTGGCGTTGTCGTGTCCTCGAGGATTGTCGCGGGGCTCATTGAAGATCACAAACTGGTTGGATCGTTGCGCAGTTTTCCGGAGAATCCGGACGATCACGAAGCCTTGCTGGAGCACCCCTTCGAAAGCCTGTGTCATTTGATTTCCGATCAGGTCCTGGCACTTCATCCGGAGGGCAAGTTCGATGCCATCGGTGTCGCCATTCCCGGGATCATCCGCAACGGAATTTGTGAGGACTCTCCGAACCTGGCTCAATTAAAGGGCGCAAATGTTGCCGAATCGTTGGCTGCCATCTTCCAATCGAAGGGGATTGTTGCGCCACTGAAGACGATGAATGATGCTGATGCCGTCGCGGCTGGGTTGGCCGTTACCCAGCGCCGCACCGATCGCCTGGTCCGGGTTTGGACCATTGGTAACGGTATCGGATTCGGCCGATATCCCTACACCGAAGGCGTGTGGGAAGGTGGCCACATGGTGGTAACCCTCGACCCCACGGAGACGTATTGCGGCTGCGGCGGAAGGGGACACCTGGAAGGAATCATGGGTTACCGCGCGATGCGTCTGCGCTTCCTCGACATGGAGCCTGAGGAGGTCTTTGCCGCGGCCAAGAAAGGCGACGCCCGTTGCATGGACTTTGTGCGCCTCTGGCACCGCGGTCTGGGCGCCGCCACCGCCACCTCGATTCACTTAGGGGGCACCGGCCGTTTTTACTTTACCGGCATCAATGTGCGCTTCCTCGACCTGAATCTGCTCAAGGAATATTTGTGGCAAATGGTCAAAATGAGTCCGCTGCAAAGCTACTCATTGGAGGTCGTGCCCGATGAACCCGAGGTCGCGGTCATCGGTGCAGC
>JBARKD010000548.1:0-7831 GCA_049800615.1 Acidobacteriaceae bacterium
CCACAGCTCTCACTGAAGGCAGCAGCCCTACCCTTTGTCATCCCGAAGCGAAGCAGAGGGATCTGTAGTTTGCCCTTATGGGAGCCAAACCCAACCCAAGCCACAAGCCTACCCTTTGTCATCCCGAAGCGAAGCAGAGGGATCTGCAGTTTGCCCATTCCGCCACCACTCTCACTAGAAGCAGCAGCCCTCCCATTTGTCATCCCGAAGCGAAGCAGAGGGATCTGCAGTTCCCCTTTCGCCCGCCCTCAACGTGAACCCCACCCCCGCCCATTTGCTAGCATTCCCTTGCGAGGCAATTTTTCGATGATCATCGGCGTTCCCAAAGAAGTGAAGGACCATGAAACACGGGTGGGCATCACCCCGGCCGGAGTCAAGGCACTGGTCGAGGCGAGCCATACCGTCCTGGTGCAGACCGAGGCCGGCGAGCTCTCCGCGTTTTCCGACGACGAGTACCAGTCCGCTGGAGCCGAGATCGTCGGCTCGGCATACAACGTCTGGCGCCACGCCGACACGATCGTCAAAGTCAAAGAACCGGTCCCACAGGAGTATCCCTTCTTCCGCGAAGGGCTGGTTCTCTTTACCTACCTCCACCTGGCCCCCCTACCCGAACTAACCGACCGGCTGCTGGCCGCCAAAGTGACCGGAATCGCCTACGAAACCATCCGCGATCGCGCAGGCACACTCCCCCTGTTGACCCCTATGTCAGAAGTCGCAGGCAGAATGTCGGTACAGGTTGGCGCGACCTACCTGGAAAAGGAAAAAGGCGGACGCGGATTGCTGCTCGGCGGAGTTCCCGGAGTGCCGCCGGCCTCGGTTTGCATCGTGGGTGGCGGGATCGTCGGCACCAACGCCGCGAAAATCGCTCTCGGCATGGGAGCAAACGTCACTATCGTTGATCTGAACCTGAATCGGCTGCGGGAGCTCGATGACATTTTCAACGGCCGCGTCTACACCCTGGCCTCAAACTCCTACAACCTCGCCAAGGCAGCGCAGGCCGCCGACCTGCTGATCGGCGGTGTGCTCATCCCCGGTGCCGCGGCGCCCAAAATTGTGACCCGCCAGATGGTCTCGCGGATGAAAAAGGGAGCGGTGGTGGTCGATGTCGCGATCGACCAGGGAGGCTGTATCGAGACTGCCAAGCCCACGACCCACAGCGATCCTTCGTTCGTCGTGGACGGAGTCGTCCACTATTGCGTCACCAATATGCCGGCGGCTGTTCCCAACACCTCAACCCTGGCGCTTACCAACGCAACCTTTCCTTACGTGCTGCGGCTGGCGCAACACGGAGCAGCAGCAGCGATCAAAGCGGATCCGGGCATGTGCGAAGGAGTGAACACCTACGCCGGGCGCCTTACGTACAAGGCGGTAGCCCAATCGCAGGGCCGGGAGTGGACCCCGCTGAGCGAATTGCTGAATTAACTACGGCGAGCCCCTGGCGAGACTCGCCGCTCATGATGTTACTGGGCCGGAGGTCCGCCGGCGCCGCGCTGCGCCATGCGTTCCTGCATCTTCTGCTGATCGGCGGCGAATTGCTGCTTTTGCGTATCGTTCAGGACCGCTGCGATCTTGGTGTTGGCGCCGTCGCGGAGGGTCTTCGCCTTGGCCATCTTGTCATCTCGGGACATAGAGCTGTCCTGGTGCAGCGACATCATCTGCTGCTGGGTGTCGGCGAGGATGGGCTTGATCTGCGTCTGCTGATCGGCGGATAGATTGTAGCGCTTGGTCATGCGCGCCAACTGCTCGTCGGGCGTCATCTGCATACGGCCCATGCGGCCGCCACCGTTTCCGGGTTGCTGGGCGGAAGCATCGGGGCCGGGGCTGCTATCTTGTGCGAACGCGGCAGCCGGGCCAAAGGTCAGCCCAGCGGCCAGCAGACCACTGAGTGCGATACGACATAACTGATTTTTCATGGGTATTTCTCCTGCGTATCAAACCACAACCATAAGAACACGCCCGGGGGCACGCGGTTGCTGACGAACCGGACGCTCTCGCAGGTTGTCACAGGAAATTGACGTAAGCCCGAGGGAATAAGTTCAGTGCTTAGGCGGCATCGGCACCGGAGCGGAGCGCAAGCCACAGGGCAGCAGACCTGTCTCCTGACCGGCCGCGGGCAGGTAGGCATAGGCAAAAATCACCTGGTATTCACGCTCTCCCGGGTAGGAGCACTGAGCACAACCAGGTTGGTACTCGAGTACCGGGTTCTCTTCCGGGCCTTCGATCCACACGCGGGATTGGCGCGGGGCCAGCGTTACCACCTTTCCCTCCGCACTACCGGAGGGATAGACGATTACCGGACCATGTTCATTGCCAGCGTTGACCAGGCTTCCGCCAGCCCCATTCGATGCTCTCCACATCCATCGATCGTGGACCCGCGCAAACCAGTGAGAGCTGGACGGGACGGGCTCGGCCAATTTGATGCCGCGGCTCGTCCTGTTGACCAAAGTAAAACGAAAGCCTGGGCCCCGGCCGGAAGCCATTTCCGCCAGATAACTGGCGGAGAGCGTTACCCCGGAACATAGAGGCACGGAATGCACCTGCGTGGAAGCCACACCGGCCGTGGCGCCGGCGATCAGCAACGCCACAAAAATCCGCGGGAAGATCAGGCGATTCCCTTTCCTTCCACGATATGGATGTAGCGGTTGGCGGGGAGCTTGGTCAGCTTTTCGACATGCTTGCTCGGCGCCGGCCAATGGATTTCCAGCTCATCGATGACTGTGGCTGATCCGATGCCCAGGACTTCCCGAGGATCGTGAGAAGAAAGATAGCTGCCACCGTTATTCTTGAGCCGCTGGCGCAAAACGCCGCCGACTTTCCAGACGATGCGGGCGCCAATAGCATCGCGATTGCAGGTCACCCCTTCGAGCTTAAGGCCTAACCAGCCGTTTCCCTTAGCAGCGTTGTTTTTCAACAACACCGGCGGCCCGCCGTTCACACCGACAATCGCATCCAGGGCTCCGTCATTGTCATAGTCGCCGACAGCCAGACCTCTTCCCGCCCAATCCTTTTGAAAAGCCGGCCCGGCTTGCTCCGTTACATCGTGGAGTTTGTGATCCGGTCCCTGATGAAACAATAACAGTGGCTCTTTGTAGTGCACCTGCATGGAGTAGGAATCGATCATGTCGTCAGGGTGGCCGTTGGCTAACAGCAAGTCGATCCGGCCATCGTTGTCATAATCGAAATATTTCAGTCCCCAGCCGCTCATCAACCGCGTACTGCGGGCCACGCCGTTGGTCTGCGCGGCGTCAGAGAAGGACTCGTCTTTGTTGTTGAGATAGACGGAGTACATTTCATGATCGACGTTGGAGACAAACAGGTCCTGGTAGCCGTCGGCGTTGATGTCCGCGGCGTCGACGCCCATGCCGGAACGCGGGCGTCCGCTATCGCTGAAGGCGACGTCCGCCTGCATCCCAATCTCCTCCCATTTCCACTGGCCGTTGGCCCCGCGGCCGCGGTTTACAAAGAGAAAGTTCTGCACCGTGTCGTTGGCTACGAACAGATCCATCAGGCCATCGTTGTTGATATCCGTGGCCACCACACCGAGGCCTTTCCCTAAGGCATCGGCAATGGCCGTTCCCCTGGTCACGTCCGTGAATGTGCCGTCACCGTTGTTGTGGTACAGGTAGCTGGAGGTGGGCTTGAATACGCGGGGCACGCAGTAGTAGTTTCGCCCGATCTGATTATTGCCGCACGCCAGTTTAAGCACGCCCTCGGGATCGACAAAGCTGCAGATGAACAGATCGAGCCTGCCATCATTGTCGTAATCAAACCAGACCGCGCTGGTGGTGAACTGGGGCACCGTCAGCCCGGCATGTTCGGTCACGTCGGAAAAAGTTCCATCATGGTTATTTTTGTAGAGCGTGCATCGCCCGTACGCGGTGACCAGCATGTCAGGCCAGCCGTCATTGTCGTAATCCCCAACCGCAACCCCCATGCCGAAATAGGCGCCACCCACTCCCGCTTTCTCGGTGACATCGGTGAATGTGCCATCCCGATTGTTCTTGTAGAGGGCATTCCGCAGGGGCTTGGTGGGCTTGTAAAAAACGCTGGGGCCGCTGTTCACCAGAAAGATGTCCATCCAGCCATCGTTGTCGTAGTCGAGAAAGGCGCAACCCGGACCCAGCGCTTCCGGCAGATAGCGATTGGGCGACATTGCGTTTTCATGCACCCAGGTGATGTGGGAGGAAGAAGCAGGCACTTCGATAAACAGAGGCTCTTTCGATGTGGCGGGCGCGGTTTGGGCGTAAACGGGAAGAGCCTTTGCAACGCACGACAGCAAGCCAAATCGCAAAAGCCCACGCCTGGAAAAAGTCATTCACCTCATCCTATAGCAGTCGCAAGGAGAGTTGAAAATAGTCCGCGCGGAGTCCACACGGAGTCTGCACAGGCACTCTGAACCGACGCACAAACCGCAAACCTATCCTTTGTCATTCCGAGAACCTGTGACTCTTTTGTTTTGAAGGGGCGGGGCTTCAGCCCCGCCGTCAAATCGAACAAGAAGGCGGCTTCAGCCACTGAGGGGGTTTTTCTCCACCCCTAGACAAAGCGTCATCCTGAGCGTAGCGCCTCACATATCTGTCCACTAACAGGGCGCTTTATGGTGCGGAGTCGAAGGACCTCGGCGATGCTTGCTGACCGATGCCCTGCACAGCTTTCCGGCCACAAATTATGAACGCAAAATCGAAAAAGTCACAAGCTCGAGCGAAGCCGAGCGATCTGCACTTTTCCTAATCACCCACAGAATTGTCATCCCGACCGGAGCGTAGCGTAGTGGAGGGATCTGCTGTTCGCACATCCGACCACCACTCTCAACCAAACCAGAAGCCCTACCCTTTGCCATCCCCGGCGGCCGCGGCGAAGAATCGCTCCGAAACCGAGAGCAAGCGGCCAGGAGAGAACTGCAGATTCCTCGCCTCCGCTTCGCTCCGCTCGGAATGACAAAGGGTAGGGTTGACGGCTTCGATTGAGAGCAGTAGCTGTAGCTTCTCTAGCCTGGGTAAGGTTCGCCGGGCTTTACGATCCGGATGCGGTGGTCGGTGAATTTGTAATGCGCCCCCGGCAATTCAATCTTCGGCATGTGGCACGACACGCAATTCGAGCTGGCCACAGGACAGGCCTTTGCGCCCGGCTTCGGAGTGATCGGCTTGCCCGCTGCCGATTTGCCGCCTACGTGACAGGCGAGGCACCTGGGGTCGAAGTTAACGGGTTTGGGCCCGAAGTCATGGTGCGGGTTGTGGCAAGCCAGGCAGCTGATGCGGGGGTCGTCGGGATCAAAGCATTTGCTGCCGGTAAGGCGATAGGGCTGAAAGCGAATGTTGGCAATGCTCGGTTTGGGTTGCATGGCAATCTCCGCCCAGGTGCGGTGGCATTGCCCGCAGAAATTAGAAGTTTGTTCGGCCGAGCGAGCGATGAGCTGATGCAGGTCCGGGGGCGGCGCAAGATCGTGATTGCCGGCGAGAGCGGCTGCCAGGTGAGCATCGACCCCCTGGTGACAATGAGCACATTGAACGCCGGGGTCCAGCTTGTCTAACGTGAGCTGCTTGCCCTGAACGGCGTGGGTAGCATGGCAGCCAAAACAGCGTACCTTCTCGTCCATGTGAACCAGGCGGCCCGCAGCCTCGGTAAGGTTGGCTGGGGTCGTACCTTCGTAGCCCATGGTCAGGGAGAGACCGTTGAGCTCGCGAAACCAGCTCACACGGCTCTCGAACATCTGGTCATCTTTCTCCAGGATGTAGGTCTGGCCCAGCGCCGAACTGGCTCCCATAGCCCAGGCGATATTCATCGTCACCGTGTCTGTTCCATCGCTGACCGAGTACGTGCTCTTCCCGTCTTTGCGTTCGATATGGTAGGTGTATTTGCCGAGCGTGGCCGTCAGCGAGGGATGCGCGGTGAGCACGGTGCACTTCTCAACGGATTCCAGGGCATGGGCCATGTAGGTGCTGGGCTGGGTCAGCCCTTCTACGTGGCACTTCGCGCACGCGGCAGGCGGCGTGGAATCTGTCTGCGCCAACCCGGCCACAGGCAGAAGCAAACAGAACAGGAATCCAAACCATTTCATCGCGAGTAGAACACTACTTGAGCTCTTTGGCCCCGGGCTGTTTCGCTTGCGCTTCGGCGGTCAGCTTCAGCACAATTTCCCGTTCACGCTTGCTGTCTTCGGGGCGCTTGAGGCGATAGTAAACCAGCGAGAGGGAGACGTGCGCCTCGGTAAATTGGGGGGACTCTTTGACCAAACCCTCGAGTATCTGCTTCGCCTCATCAAGGTGATTTTGATCGACGGCCACCAGCGCCTGCTGATAGCGAACCCCAGGATCTCCCGGCCTGGTCTCTGCTGCGCGAGCAAAGTATTTAGAAGCCTCTTCGTAATTTTGTTCGAGCCTTGCCGCTGCTCCCAGTTGCAGATTGGCGTCGAAGTCGTAAGGGTCAACCGCAAGTGCGGCCTTGTATTCTTTCGCCGAAAGGTCGGAGTCACCAGTAAACATCAGCGCCTTGGCGTAGAGCACGTGCACCTCGGGAAGGTTTTGATTGAGCGCGACTGCCTTGGCGAACTCGTCGCGAGCGCCGGCATAATCCTGGACATTCATTTTTGCGCTGCCCAACATCAGGTGCGCCTCGGCCGAGTCGCCATTGCGCAGAATGCGATCTACCAGGACCTGTCCCTCTTCGACCCGCTTCTCGCGAATCAATGCCGTTCCCAGCAGGTAAGCAACCGCCATATCATCGGGGTACTTTTGCTCTTCAGGCTCGAGGACCCGGATGACCTGATCTTCCCGTCCCAAGCGCGAATAGCAGTCTGCCAACAAGAGCGCCGCCTGATGGTTGGAAGAATCTTCGATACGCACTTTTTCCAGCTGAATTCTCGCGTCGTCGATCTTCCCCATCTTGTAGTAAACCAGCGCCAGGTTCAGCCGCGCTCCCTCGAGTTTGGGAGATAGCTTGAGAGCCGTTTTGTATTCAGGGAGCGCCTCTTCATAGCGGCCGAGGCCGGCCAGGGCGGCGCCCAGATTGGAATGGATCGCAGCCACCTCGGGATGCAACTTCAAAAACTGCCTGTAGTCGCTAACCGCGCCTTCCAGATCGCCTGCCCGCTGCTTTTGCTGGCCATCCATCACCAGCTCTTCCGGACTCATCTGGGAATACCCAGCCAGTACTGTGGCCAGGATTAACGCTAAAAGGAGAGAGGGCTTCCGCATACCGGGGACTGTTCTGTGTAGTCAGAACAAGTATACCGGTACGACGGAAGCCCTCGAGTTGAATTGCGAGCTAGAAGTAGAACTTCGCCCCGAGCTCAATCACGCGCTGGCCCTGCTTCTGGTTACTAACACCGAAGCTCGAATTCGCCTGCGTAATCACCTGCGAAACCGGATCCTGCTCGAACTGCAAAGTCAGGTTGCTGCTTCCGCTGGGGAACGAATACAGCGGATGGTTGAGGAAGTTGTAAGCCTGGCCTCGGATCTGCAACTTCATGCTTTCCTTGATATTGAAGTTCTTGAAGATGGATAGATCCGAGTCAAAATATGAAGGACCATAGGCGACTGGAAGCATTCCCAGGTTGCCCTGGTTAGGGATTGTCGGAGCCTCGAAGCAGCTCGAATTTACATAGACATGCGAACCTGGGTGTCCCTGCTTATGGCCGCTGCAGGTATAGATCGGGTTGGGCCCGGCGGCGCTTGAGTCGATGTTCGTTCCGTAAACCGACTGGTTATTGATGGCAATACCCATAGGATTGGTCACACTGACGGATCCAGGGAAGATCGCAGCCGACTGCGGGCAGGAAATGCCGGCAGCCTGTTCCGTTGCGGTCGCGACGCAGGTGTAGGCGACATTGTAG
>JBARKD010000549.1:0-2964 GCA_049800615.1 Acidobacteriaceae bacterium
GCGTTGCAAACCGCCTTCACTGGTTAAGGCGCTCTGGCGCGGGAAAAGGTGAAACGAATTGAAAATTATCTTGGAGTCTAGTGGACAGGCGGAGCTGACTTCCTGGGGACAGACTTCCCGGGAGGAGACGAAATGTACCCCGTCGAGGCCGTTCTGCAAGGCCGCGTGCTTCGCCTCCATCGATCCCATGCAAGCTCTTCGGACGGAGTAGGAAAGGCCCTGCATGGGGGCCCTGGCGGTCGCCTGTAGAGAATAATGCAATCGGTAAACCGTTTGGCCGGTTGTGTGGTCGTGTGGCGTTCCGGCAGCGTTGTCACCTATCCGGAATTAATCGCCAATTTTTCTCGGTTCATGCTAAGTGGCCGATGGCCGGTGCGCTCATCCGCTGCTCTGGCATCCGCGTGCAATTCGAAAAATTTAGTCGGTTCCCTGAATTTTGATTCGTTTCACTGTCGATACGGACACGTCCGGTTAGGCTTCAGCAATGTTCGGAGTTGGTCTTTGATGTCAGCATTCGAACACTCATTCGTCGCGCAGAGCGACCATCGGATCCACTCTGCTTGCGCGCCGTGCGGGAAAGTATGCGGCCAGTAGCGCCACCATAGAGATGGCAAGGATGGCGGTGATGAACGTGGGTGGGTCTGACGAGGTGAGCCCGAAGAGCTGCGCCCCAACCAGGCGAGTCGCCGCCATCGTCGCCGGCAGTCCGAGGAGCACCCCGATACCAAGAAGCAACAACGACTCCCTGAGAATCATCCACTGCACTTTCCTGTTCTGAGCGCCGAGCGCCATGCGGACGCCGATCTCATGGGTGCGGCGGGCGACGTTATAAGTCATGACCCCGTAGAGTCCGATGGAGGTGAGGAGCAAAGCGAGGAGCGCGAACCAAGTGCAGAGTTGAGAGATCAATTGCTCCTGATCCATCAGATGGTTCACCTGCTCCCTGATCGTCTCTATTTTGAGAACCGCCAGGTTAGGATCGACCTGTGCCAGCGCCCGCCTGACTTCTTCGCTGACGCGGACCGGATCGCCAACCGTCAGAACCTGCAAGGAGTGAGCATAGGCGTGGGGACCAGCGATCTGGACCAAGGGGAGGTAGATCATGCGTTGCGGCGCCTCCCGCGCGCTGCCGTATTTCGCATCCCGCACAACACCAACGATCTGCCAGGTACCTGGAACCCTGGGATCGGCAATCGTGAAGCTGCGCCCAATAGCGTCGCCATCAGGAAAATAGTCGTTGGCGAAAGTTTGATTGACGACCACCACCTTAGATGACGTAGCCGTATCCTGTGGCCCGATCCGACGGCCGAGCAGCAGAGGTATGCCTACCGTCTCAAAGTAGCGGGGAGCAACAAAATTGCCCACGGTATCAACGGTTTCGTCTTGTTTGGCGGCGTAGCCCAAAATGGATATAGGGGAGCCCCACTGTCCCGGATTCATGACGGGCACGCTGGAGAGCGTTGCGGAGCGCACTCCGGGTTGAGCGCCGACACGCTCCAGGATACTGTCATAGAGGCCACTGAGCTGCGGGGGTAGGTAACCAGCCGCCTCAGGTATGAACTGGACCAGGAGCAGCTTACTGCTTTCGAATCCCAGATTTTCCTTCTCCAGGTTGCGCAAGGTCCGCAGAAACAGGCCCGCGCCCACCAGGAGGATCAGAGATAGCATGACTTGAACGGCCACTAGCATCTTTGCGATGACACGGCCCGAAGCTCCACCCCCACCCGCAGCCGTGTGGGCGTTCGCCTTGAGAGCGGGAGCCACGGTTGTGCGTGAGACACGCACGGCGGGGGCAATCCCGAAGAGCAAACCTGTCAGCAAACAGATCCCGAAGGTGAAGGCCAAAACGCGAGCATCGGGTCTGGGATCGAAGATGGTATAAGTGACCCCTCCCACCACGAAATTGATCAGCGCTCGGGTTCCCCAAAAAGCCAGCAGCAGCCCCAGCACTCCTCCGCTGAAGGAAAGAAGAAGTGTCTCGATGAGGACCTGGCCAACGATGCGCGCTCGAGTCGACCCGAGTGCCAGGCGGGTCGATATCTCACGCGCGCGAGAGATTGTCTTGGCAAGTAGAAAATTCGCCAGGTTGGCGCATGCGATCAGCAGAACCAGGACGACGACACCCATAAGCACTTGCAGCGGTTCCTTGTATTGCCCTCGCAGATCAGAACCGCCTCGCCCGCCGGGCATCAATTTTATCCGCTGTATCTGCTGCATGCGGGCCGGCGAGAGGTGGGGCCCTTCCAGGTCGCGCATGTAACGCACAACCTGGGCGGTGAACCACTCCTGCGCCTGCTCCATGTTTACGCCCGCATTCTGCCTGCCCATCAAATGAAGCCAGTACAAGTCGGGGGCATCCAGCAAAGAGGAAGACTCCATCAATTCTTTCTGCATGGTGAGCGGCAGCCAAAGGTCTGGAGGTTGCGCGTCCGCATTTAGGCCAAAGAACCTCGGTGGCGCCACGCCGATGACCGTGAATGGAATTTTGTCGACGGTGATGGTCCTGCCAACCACAGATGGATCACTCGCCAAGGTCGACTGCCAGTAGTGGTAACTAAGAACCGCAACAGGGTTGCGGCCGGGAGCCTCTTCGTCGCTGGGGAGGATCGACCGGCCCAGGGCCGGTTGAATGCCGAGGACGCCGAAGTAGTTTCCCGACACCATCTGGAAGAAGGCAACGCTTGCGGGTGCCGTTGAGCTCTCTGGAAGCCGCACACCAGCAGGGAGAGTGAAACTGGCAGAGGCACTGATGTCCTGAAAAAACTCGTGCCGCTTCTCGATCTGGCGATAGAAGTCGTAAGAAAACAGGCCGCCCGCTCCCACTGCTACTGTGCCGGCTACGCCGCCACCGGAGGCTTCGCCGAACGATACCAATTGGTCCGGTTGACGAACAGGAAGTTCCTGGAGCATGAGCTGGTTGATCAAAGTAAAGATGGCCGTGTTTGCTCCCACACCGAGCGCCAG
>JBARKD010000550.1:0-12799 GCA_049800615.1 Acidobacteriaceae bacterium
GCACCGCGCCATCATCGCTCTACCCGGAACTGGCTCTGACAAGCTGCTGCAGGATTTGGAGAAGTTCGAAAGCCTCTTCCCTCGTTTGACGATCGTTCACAGCTCGGCTGCTTCGTACAGTTTGACGGTAGACGCCCGGGAACTTGCCGGGTTACTGGCCCTTGATATAAGGAGAGACCTGCTTCTACCGTTTCCCAGGTTCATCAAGCGCGCTATCGATTTGCTGATCATTTGCCTCTCGCTACCGGTCGTCGCCCTCGCCATTCTTGTGCTCTCCGCTTTGATAAAACTGGAGTCCCCGGGGCCGGTTTTCTATGGGCAGCCCCGCGTCGGCGCTGCTCACTCGACATTTCGCATCTGGAAGCTTCGCAGTATGCAGGTGAACGGCGATCGACTCCTGCAGCAAGCCCTCGCCAATGACGAAGCGTTGCGAGAGGAGTGGCTGCGCACCCGGAAACTGCGGCGTGACCCTCGTGTTACACGCGTGGGCAGATTGCTTAGAAAAACTAGTCTCGACGAACTTCCACAGATTTGGAACGTGCTGCGCGGAGAGATGAGCCTTGTCGGCCCTCGTCCCATTCTTGAAGAGGAGATCGAGAATTATGGACTGAACTTCGCCTTGTATTGTCGAGTTACACCGGGCCTGACGGGGCTGTGGCAGGTCTCCGGCCGTAATGAGATTAGTTGCCGCGATCGCGTACGCCTTGACAGCTACTACGTTAGAAATTGGTCTCCTTGGCTTGATCTGTACATACTGGCGCGCACTGCTAAAGTCGTGCTGACCGGAGCAGGAGCTTATTGACCGAACCAAAAGCAGGACCTGATTCGGCTGGCGATACTGTATTTCTCGCCGGCCCATCTCGTGCCATAGTGAGAAAAAAATGCTGAAGCTAATAACGGAAAAGCGAATACTGGTCACCGGCGCCGCCGGATTCATCGGCGCGCATCTGGTGCATAGGCTTCTTGCCGATGGTTTCGAGGTGGTGGGAGTCGACAACCTTAGTGACTATTACGATCCTAGGCTCAAAAATGCTCGGCTCAGGAAACTCTGCATCGGGCCTAGATTCTGGTTCTTTCCCCTTGACCTGGCCGATAAGGCGCGCGCGGAAAGTCTGTTTGCCAGCGGTGAGTTCGACGCCGTGGTGCACATGGCGGCCCAGCCCGGCGTGAGACGCTCGATTACAAATCCAGATGAGTACATCGCCAGCAATCTTGTCGCTTTTATCAATGTACTGGAAGGCATTCGTAACTGTAAGTGCCGCCATTTTGTCTTTGCCTCTTCGAGCTCAGTATATGGAGCGCGCGACGACAGCCCTTTTTCCGAGGAAGACTCGACTGATTCCCCCGTCAGCCTCTACGCCGCCACTAAAAAAAGCAATGAGGTCGTAGCCCACGCTTACAGCCACCTCTTTCGCATTCCGACCACAGGATTGCGATTTTTTACTGTCTATGGTCCGTGGGGGCGCCCGGATATGGCAGTTTTCAAATTCGTCGATGCAATCCTTAGCGGCCGCGTCATTGAACTGTATAACTTTGGCCAATTGAGCCGTGATCTCACCTTTGTCGACGACGTTGTCGAAGGTATAGTCCGTCTTTTGCTCCTGCCGCCCCAGGTGAGCCTGGCTGTGGGCTCGTCCACAAAGGCTCCCATGCGCATCTGCAATATCGGAAACCAATGCTCCGTGGAGCTTCTCTACCTGGTGCGGACCCTCGAGTCCTGTTTAGATCGGCAGGCCACTATTCGCCTTATGCCCATGCAAGCCGGAGACGTTTATCAGACCCAGGCCCGAGTTGATCGGTTGCAAAAGCTGACAGGTTATACCCCTGGCACGTCCATCGAGGAGGGAGTACAAAGATTTGTCGATTGGTATCTGCGCGATTACCTGCCCCTCGGATTTACAGGGTCGCCTGAGTTTTCTATGCCGTCGCTACGGCATGTTGACCACGATGCAGCCTCGGCTGTCCGTATACGATGACCGTTACCGTTATAGGTCGTCGGCGCCGAAAGGAATAGGATGGATACGATAGTCATAGTCAGTCTCTCCGCGATTAGTTGTCTCCTTTTGCTTGTACTGCTCTTGCAAATGCGCAAGCTCTCCCAACTCACCGCCAAGGCGATCGATCTATCGCTGGTTCTCACCCGCATCGATTGGCTGCAGACTCTCCGCGAGCAGGCCGACCGCTCCGTGAGGGAAGATGCGGCCCGCGGTCGTCAGGAGCAAATGGCCCAATCGCAGGCTCTTCGCAGCGACCTCCTCAATTCGCTGGCCGGCATGGGGGACTCCGTCTCTGGCAAGTTGGACGGCTTTACCAGGGTGAACGATCAACGGGTTGAGCTCTTGCGAACGGCAATCGCGCAGCGCATTGACTCCTTCACCTCAGAGTCAGTTCGCAAAGCAGACGGCCTGACTCAATCTGCCGCCGCTCTGACCGCGAGTCTGCAGGAGACGCTCTCCTCCAGGCTCCATGAGTTCAAATCCCTGTTGGATGGGGCGGTCATGCAAAGTCACAACCTGCAAGGCCAGCAGGCGGACAATATTTCGAGTACCATCCGCGCACTGCAAGCAGGCATCGACCGAAATATGCTGCAGATGCGCGAGGAGGCGGGAACGCTCTTCAAGAACCATGGCGATACCGTATTGTCGATGCTCACGGGCATCTCTCAAATGCAGAAAACCGACCTCGCAGAAATTCGGGCGACGGTGGACGGACGGCTCGCGACTATCCAGGTGGAGAACGAAAGAAAACTGGAACAAATGCGTCAAACGGTTGACGAAAAACTTCAGGGCACCCTGGAGGCTAGACTCGGAGAGTCCTTCAGGCAGGTCAGTGATCGGCTGGAGCAGGTTTATAGCGGCCTGGGAGAAATGAAAAACCTGGCTTCTGGAGTCGGCGATCTAAAACGCGTGCTCTCCAACGTGAGAACACACGGGACTTGGGGAGAGGTGCAACTTGGAGCAATCATCGAAGAGATTCTGGCCCCTGACCAGTTCCGCAGGAACGTAGCCACAACGGGTTCAGTTGAGCGCGTAGACTTTGCCGTGAGGTTGCCTGGCCGGGAAGGGCACGGAGACCCAGTCTGGCTTCCCATCGACGCCAGCTTCCCTCTGGAGGACTATCAAAATCTGCTCTATGCCTCCGAATTGGGCGATGCCGAAGCAACCGACAGAGCTTCGCGCCAGTTGGAATCAACGTTACGTGCCAGCGCCATGAACATTTCGGACAAATATCTCGCCCCGCCTGGCACTACCGATTTTGCCATTATGTTTCTGCCCACCGAAGGTCTGTATGCCGAGGTGATGCGGCGGCCAGGTTTGGCCGACTCTATTCAGCGTGAGCACCGCGTGGTTTTGGCCGGTCCCAGCACCGTAGCTGCTCTTCTCAACGCTCTCCAAATGGGATTCCGTACGCTTGCCATCGAAAGAAGATCAAGCGAAGTCTGGGAAACTCTGGGCTCGGTCAAAATTGAATTCGGCAAGTATGCCGAGGTTCTCGCCAGGGTCAAAAAGAAGCTAAGCGAAGCACAAAACACGATTGACACCGCGGAGACTCGCACTCGTGCTATCCAACGCAGACTTAGGGACGTGAACGGCAAAGAAAGCCCAGAACTTGCCCACGAAATTCTGGCCCAGGAAGCAGGTTTGGACGCGATTCCCATCTTGTCGTCCAACGGAAACTGAGTCCGGCATCGGAGCCTTACCGGAGCGTATGCTACTCGGGTACCAAGGGGAGCCCGTTCCGCCATGTTGACCCGTACACGCCTCGCTTTGTTTTTGGGGATTTTTCTGCTCTGGAGTCCATTGCCATTTGCTCAATCGAAGCCTCCACAAGCCTTAGAATCCTCGATCAACCTCGACGTTGTCGTCACTCCCAAACAAGGGCCACCGGTCGCCGGCCTCCAGCAGCAGGACTTCAAAATTTTTGATAACAAGAGCCCGCAGCCTATAACATCCTTCCGGGCGATCAGCGGCGACACCGAGCCTGTCCACGTGCTCCTGTTGATCGATGCCGTCAACAGCACCTATCAGAACATCGCGTACCAGCGCGACCAGATCGATAAGTTCCTCCACTCCAATGGCGGCCGTCTGGCTCAGCCGTTGGCGCTCGCCTTCTTCACCGACAATGGCGTGCAAATTCAGCAGGACTTCTCGAGCGACGGCAACGAAGTGAGCAGTTCACTGGACCAGTACACGCTTGGTCTGCGCACTATTCACAGGTCTTCACAATGGCAAGGCATCGATCGATTCCAGCTCTCCATCAATGCACTTCGCACTCTGGCCGATCGCGAAGCAACCCTCCCTGGCCGTAAATTGATTTTGTGGGTGTCTCCCGGATGGCCTCTGCTCTCAGGTCCGGGCATCCAGCTGAGTCCAAAGCAGCAGAACCAGATCTTCGCCACGATCGTCGGCCTTTCCGACCAGCTTCGTCAGGCTCGAATCACGCTGTACGCCATCGATCCCTTAGGCGCTAACGAAGGTGTGGGCCGCACCTTCTACTACCGTGAGTTCTTGAAGGGCGCAAGCAAGCCCGGTAAGGTCGCGTTCGGCGACCTTGGCCTGCAGGTATTATCGGTTCAAAGTGGAGGGCTGGCCCTCAGCTCCAGCAATGACGTGACTACGCTGTTGCGGGAGTGTGTCGCTGACACCGGCGCCTACTACGAGCTATCCTTTGAACGGCCACCGGCGGATCATCCCAATGAATATCACGCTCTGGAAGTTCAGGTAGCAAATCCAGGCCTGACTGCACGAACCAGGACCGGGTACTATGCTCAGCCATAACCGCCGGCTCATGCCATTAGATCGCGCGCAGCAGCCGCGCCGGTAGCGTGATCAGCGCGGCAACCAGTTCCAGCGCCCCATGCACCGCAATGCCGGCTATACGGAACGGCAACAAAATCAACCACACCAGCGGATAAACGGCAAGCGCCAGCAATGCCAGAGGCCAGCAAATAAGAAACAGAATGCACCACAACAAAAACTTGATCATCGCCTAAGCAACTCCTCCATCGAAAACGCGCTTATTAAGAAATACGGAATTCGACACCCTTAGGTTCCAGTGAATCTTCCCGCTACTTCAAAAGGGCCAAGCTTGCGCCATCCTGAATTCGGCGGCCAGCACTGTGGAATGGCGCGGATAGAATGCAGGTTGATGCGAATCACCGTCATTCACGATCAGATCGACCTGCTGGCCCGGGAAGCGGGCTTTTCTAAAGCTGGTATTGCCCCCTTACCGGCCCCGGGGGAAAACGACGATTACCCTGAACTGGATCATTTCGAACCCTGGATCGAACGCGGTTGTGCAGGCGAAATGGAGTACCTGAAGCGTCGTGACCAGAATGATCGGCTGCTTCGCTCCTCTTTGCAAGTGGCAGCCCCCTGGGCCACCTCGGTGATTGTCTGCGCTGCAAACTACAACGCGGCGGCCCCCAAATCCACGGATCCCGCGTCACCGGAAACCGCTTGGATCGCTCGCTATGCGTGGACCGGCAAAGCCCGATCCGACGCCGGCTCTAACTCGGATCCTCGGGAGCCCACCGATTACCACAGCGTCCTACTCGAGCGGCTCAGGGAACTAGACCGTCGGCTGCAAAAGGTCTTCGGGTCCTTTGCCTCTCGCTGCTATGTGGATACCGGGCCGCTGGTGGAGCGGGTCTACACCAAATACGCAGGCATTGGCTGGATCGGAAAGAACACTTGCATCATCGATGAGAAATTGGGCTCCTGGCTCTTCCTGGGTGTAATTCTTACCGATCTGGAGCTGGAATCCGCACCGCTCACTCCGCCCCACGATCGCTGCGGCAGTTGCAAACGATGCATTGACGCCTGTCCCACCGGGGCTCTTGTCGAGCCGTACAAGATGGATGCCAGTCTCTGCATCTCTTACTTGACGATCGAGAAACGAGGTTCCATTCCCGAACCTTTGCGCTCTCATATGGGCCGTCAGGTCTTCGGTTGCGACATCTGCCAGGACGTGTGTCCCTGGAATCGGCGAGCGCCCATGAGTAATGATCCGGAGCTCGCCGTTCGTAAAGATCTCATAAATCCAGCGCTCGCGTGGCTGGCGGAGATGGACGCGGAAAGCTTTCGCCGCTGGTTCAGGCAATCTCCCGTCCAGCGTGCCAAGCTCAGTGGCTTGTTGCGCAATGTAGCTATCGCCATGGGGAACAGCGGTCTGGCGCTCTATTTACCCAAATTGCGGGAATGGTCGAATAACTCTGACCCTGTCCTCGCTGAGGCGGCGCAATGGGCCCTGGCTCGATGGCACGACCAGTCGACCTCGGAGCCTGATGGTCCAGGCCGCATCTGACCTCAGGCGCTGCGTATCACGTTCGCGGCGTTGAGTCCTTTGGGCCCCTGCTGGCATTCGAACTCTACCGAATCGCCCTCGTTCAGTGTCTTATAGCCATTCTCTTGAATTGCAGAGAAATGTACGAAGACGTCCTCACCAGTGGAACGTTGGATAAATCCGTATCCTTTAGCTCCATTGAACCACTTGACCACGCCATTTTCCTTCAAGCGAACTCCCTTTCAGACTTGTTTCAAGCTGTCGGCACCCTGGGGCAAGCCCGGAGCGGCCATTTGCGCGACGGCAAGCTAAGATCTACCGGGCGCTTGAACAGCGACGAAACAATTGCATCAATTGGCCTTCCGCACGTTTCGAACAATGTATTTTGTTCGAGCTTGATGATGTTATGGCAGGAATTGGAATTGAGTGCAAGAAAAATTTGGCTGACGGAACCACGCGGCAGAATCCCACTATAGCCAAGGTTGTAGTTCGCGCCTCGACTGGGTCATTTCGAGCCGCTTTTCCATACTGCTAGCATGGAAGGCTATGCCAAGCCTCTTCCTCCGCCGGATTGAAGCAGTGGTTGAACAAGATGCCGCCCTGGCGGGTGTTCCCCTTCAGCCCAGGCCGCCCGCGAGGCAGGCCGCCAATGCGGGCTCGGGAGCGGAAATATGGAGTCTTGTCCGCTATATTGCGCAAACGGAGGTTCATACCTACGCCTTCAGCGTCGCCGCCAACGCCATCCTGTCTCTATTCCCCTTTATCGTCATGATGTTCACCGTAGCGCGGGTCGTTTTCCACTCTCAAGCCATGGAAAGCGCAATCGCGGACATGATTCGCTACTTTCTTCCCGCCGGCCAGGTGTTTGTCACTAAAAATATGGAGATTGTTGCGCACGCACGCAAAGGAGTCCAATTTGCGTCAATCGTCCTGCTATTGATCTCCTCCACTGGCGTCTTCATGCCCTTGGAAGTCGCCTTGAATCGTGTATGGGGAGTAACCAGGAACCGCTCTTTCGTAATGAACCAGCTCGTCTCTCTCGGCCTCGCCTTCGCCATTGGAGCGCTAGCATTGCTCAGCGTTGCGCTCACGGCAGCTCAGCAAACAGTCTTGAGCGGTTTGTTTTTCGGCCACACCAGCAATGTCTTTTTCCTTTTTATCTCCCGCTGGCTGTTACAGATTTCTGCGGCCGTCGCCAGCATCCTGCTGTTTTTTCTCATTTATTGGATTCTGCCCAATCGCAAGCTGCCCATTCGCGCAGTATTGCCCACCGCAATCGTAATCGGGCTCTCCTGGGAGCTGGCCAAAATGATCTATGTCGCCGTCCTCCCCTGGATGGACCTTCATTCGGTCTACGGCCCCTTCTCTGTCTCTGTGAGCCTCATGCTGTGGGCCTTCGTGACCGGTTTGTTGTTGCTGGCGGGGGCGCAGTATTCCGCTACGCGTCACGCGCTGCGTCTGGCTTACCTGGCGGATCTTGAGCGCGGCCGCAGAGAAGACATGCAGGACTCCTAGCGAAAGGGTTTGCCAGGGTTGTCTTGTAACTCGTACAAAAATCCATCGCTATGGCTCTCAGGTTGGTCAACCTGGTTGTTAACAATTGGGGGGACACCCCCCCGATGCGTCCAGGCAGCTAATGGACCAAAAAAGCCTTCACGACGATGGCATTCGGAGAGCGGCCAGCCGGCAAAAGTGTAAGTAGGGAAGCGGGGCTTGCCGTGCGTACCACCGCGATATCTCCCGATTGCGCATCGGCCACTAATAGAAAATGGCCCGAACCGGCGAATGCTAGCGCGTCCGGACCCTCTCCCACCTTCACCCCCGGAGGGATCAGCCTGCCATCCTCGATGCTGTAAACACTGACCCGTCCCGCACCGAAATTACTGACGTACAACAGGGAATTGTCCGCGCTTACCAGTCCCCGCACCGGATGTGTCCCCATAAGATAGGCGCCCCCCACCTCGTTCGAAGAGGTCGTCAGCTCGGAAATCGTATCGCTGTCAAAATTCGATACGAACGCCTCCCCACCATCGGGTTTCAAAGCCAGGTGGACGGGGGTTTTACCCACATCCAGGAAGGTCAGCAAGACGTCCGCGGCCAGGGGATAGCTGCCGGTGGTGTGGGCCAACCCGATCACCATGATCTGATGGCCGCCTGAACAGGCTACGAAAGCCTTCGAGGAGTCCGGCAGGATCATCGCGTCCGTAGCCCCCGGGCACTGGTTAAAGCTGCTCCTCACTTTCAGTGTCCGCACGTCTGCGATACTTACGCTGCCGCTGTCATGGTTCGTGATCACCAGGGTCTTTCCATCGTTCGCGATGCGAGCCATTCCAGGCCCTTCGCCCGCGCCGATGACTCCCACCTCGCGGCGGCGTGACAGATCCAAAATCGAGACATTGTTCGATTTTGAATTAGCCACGTAAGCGCGTTCTCCCTGCGCATCGATATCGATAGAATAGGGCCGCCCTCGGACTCGCATGGTAGCGGCGACTTTATTCTTCTCGGCGTCAATCACGGTGACCGTATCGCTGCCGGAATTCACAACGTACACTTCGTTTCGCAGGGGGTTTACCCCTAGTCCTGTCGGATTTGCGCCTACGCCGATGACCCTGTCCTGGCGCATGTTCACCACGTCGAGCACGGTCACGGTATTGCTGCCGCCGTTGCTGATGTATGCGTATTCGCGATAGTTCGCAGGAAAATCGGGGAAATCGCGCTGCCGGCAGCCTACCGTGCCCCCAACCAGGCAACACAAAATGACCGTCCCAAGGCCCGTCCCATGCCTACCCCGAGAGCGGAATATTTTGCGGCAGGGGAGCATCAGTGAGCGACGCGCTCTGCGACTGCTTTCGCAGCCATTTTCGCAGCAATGATTCTTTCTGCGACACCGTAAGGGGCTTTGAGATTACCGAGGCTCACTCGTCACCCGTGATCTCCATGACCGCGTGTTGAGTGCGGGCAGGGTCGGGAAAGCAGTACTTGTTTTTTTCCATCTGTCCGGAGGCGGCCTGAATTTTTTTCCGGCGTGGCCTGCGGTTCATGACCACAAGCATCGCGCAAACGGCTTCCAAGGCATTCTAAGTGTACCGGCCGCAGTGGGCTGCAGCAAACGAGTAGCCAAGAGGCGGATCGTCCAGAACCGCCCGCCCTCGCTTTTGCTGATATACATGAGCAGATGAATCACGCATCCAGAGTTCGCGCTTTGCGCCGCCTGATGAAGCAGCATGGGGTGGAAAGCCTGCTGATCACTCATTTGGCCGATGTGCGTTATCTATGCGGTTTCACAGGCTCCAATGCTTTTCTTGCCATCACAGCTAACCGGGCCACTATGTTTACCGATGGCCGGTACGTCGCTCAGGCGCAACGGGAGACAAACGCAGCCCGTGTAGTGATCGCCCTTAAGTCCGCTCGGGACGAATCCTGCCGATGGCTGGCCGCCACCGAAGCCAGGCATTGCGCCTTCGACCCCGAGACGACCACGGTTGCCGATCTGGCTCTCTACCGAAAGGCTCTACCCTCCGGCCGCCGGGGATTCTTCCAGCCCCTCACCATTCCTTTGGTTAGAAATCTCCGCCTGGTGAAGGACCAGGACGAGCTGCGGCTGATGCAACAGGCGGCTCGTCTCGGAGTCGATCTGTTTCACGAGTTGCTACCTCTCCTGGAACCGGGACTGCCTGAGACCGCTGTCGCCGCAATGCTCGAAAACAATGCGCGCCTCCGGGGAGCCGAGAGCATGTCTTTCGAAACCATTGTTGCCAGCGGGCCCCGCTCCTCCTGGCCGCATGGCCGCGCCACGAACCAGCGACTACCCCGTAAAGGCTTCTTGACCTTGGACTTCGGTGTTATCCTCAAAGGTTATTGCTCGGATATGACGCGTACCATCTTTCTCGGCCGGCCAACGCGCCGGGAGCGCTTCACGTATGATGCTGTGCGGGAGGCCCAACAGGCGGCAGTTGAGGCAGTCAAGCCTGGAGTCTCTTGTGGAGAGGTAGACGAAGCAGCACGCAGCGTCCTTCGCAAGGCTGGCTTGGCTGAGTACTTCACTCACTCCACCGGTCATGGCGTCGGGCTTGAGATTCATGAACCACCCCGCATTGCCGTAGACCAGCCGCAAACCCTTTTGCCGGGCATGGTCGTCACAATCGAGCCTGGCGTCTACATCGCGGGTCAGTTTGGCGTACGCATTGAGGATATGGTCGTGGTTACCCGGGACGGTGGGCAGGTGTTGACTCCAGCCTCCACCGGCTGGATGCAACTCTAAGCAGACGAGAGATTCATGACGCCTGATGAAATCAGTGAACTGAAGGAGCTGGTTGAGTTCCTCAAAGAGAACGAAATTAATGAGTTTGAGTTTGAACGCGGCGATCAGAAGGTTCGCCTGAAGTTTGCCCAGCCGGCCCATATTTCCGCTATTGACTTGGCTCGCCTGGGGCAATTGGTGTCGCCGGGTCCGCACACGCACGCCGCTGTCACGCCGGCCTCCTCTCCTGCACACCCCGTCGGCTCTCCTTCGCCGGCTAAGGTCGAAGAACCCGCCGAGGAGACGCTGCATATTGTCAAATCGCCCATCGTTGGTACTTTCTACGAATCTTCTTCGCCGGGAGCTTCGCCGTTCGTCAGGATTGGGGACCAGATTGAGGTCGGCCAGGTGCTGTGCATCGTCGAAGCCATGAAGCTGATGAATGAAATCGAGTCGGACGCGGCCGGAGAGGTGGTCCAACGCCTGGTCACGAACGGGCAACCAGTCGAATACGGTCAGCGGCTTTTCGCTTTGCGCCCACGTTAGATTCTTCCCGGGGAAGAGCGCCTACGGCTAACCTCGCCGCAGCAATACAAACCCCCCAGGTGCTGAATGGAACCTATGTTTAGAAAATTGCTCATCGCCAACCGCGGCGAAATTGCTCTTCGCGTGATTTGCGCCTGCAAGGAACTGGGGATTCGCACGGTCGCCATCTACAGCGAGGCCGACCGCAATTCGCTCCACGTCCGTTTTGCCGATGAAGCCATCTGCATCGGTCCACCCAGGTCCGCCGAAAGTTATCTGAATGTCCCGGCCGTCATTTCGGCTGCGGAAATCGCCGATGTAGACGCCATTCACCCCGGCTATGGCTTGCTGAGCGAAAACGCGAATTTCGCAGAGGTCTGTCGCGCTTCGAACATCAAGTTCATAGGGCCTCCTCCCGAGGCGATGCGCCTGATGGGCGAGAAGGATAAAGCCCGCCAGGCGATGAAGAGGGCCAAGGTGCCCATCCTCCCTGGATCGGAAGGCGTGCTCCAAACCGAGGAGGAAGCCGTGGAGTGGGCCCGCTCCGTCGGCTTTCCCGTGATACTCAAGGCCTCAGCCGGCGGAGGTGGACGCGGTATGCGCGTCGTTCGCTCGGAAGAGGAGCTGCCGCAGCTCTTCCAGGCCGCCCACACCGAAGCTACCAATGCTTTCGGCAATGGCGACCTGTACATGGAGAAGTTCATCGAACGGCCCCGGCACATCGAGTTCCAGATCCTGGCCGATGAACATGGCAACGTGGTCTCCCTGGGCGAGCGCGAGTGCTCTATCCAGAGGCGCCATCAAAAGCTGATTGAAGAAGCACCTTCCCTTCAGGTCACGCCCAGAATGCGCGAAGACATCGCCAAAACGCTCAGGCGATGCCTGACGGCAATCGGCTATCAGAACGCCGGAACCATCGAATTCCTCATGGACGAGGACGGCAAGCTCTACTTCATTGAAATGAACACGCGCATCCAGGTGGAGCATCCCGTAACCGAAATGGTGACCGGCATTGACCTGGTAAAAGCCCAGCTGCGCATTGCTGCCGGGGAACCGCTCGCCACCATCCTTCCCGAAGCGCTACCCATACGTGGCCACGCGATCGAGTGCAGGATTAACGCCGAACATCCGGAGAAGTTCACGCCGTCCGCGGGCCGCATCACAGCCTTCAACGTTCCTGGAGGCAACGGTGTGCGCGTGGATACGGCACAGTATGCCGAGGGAGTGGTGCCTCCTTATTACGATTCGTTGATCGCCAAGCTGATCGTCCACGGCAAGGATCGAGCGGAGGCTATGGCGCGTATGTCACGAGCGCTCGAGATGTTTGTCGTGGAAGGCATTCATACCACTATTCCCTTGCATCGTCGTATCCTCGAAGACTCGGAATTCCGCGCGGGGAGCTTCGACACCAAGTTCATGGAGCGCTTTTTTGAGCGCGAGAAACTTCGTCGTGAGCAGATTCTCGCCCAGGTGTAAGCTGCCCCATCTGTACCCTATCCTGGATGCCGGCCTGCTCTGCCTTGCCGGCATTCCTATTGAGCAATTCGCCCGTGAGCTTCGTGCCGCCGGCATCCGTTTTCTGCAATATCGCGACAAAGAAGCCTTGGGCGAGCTGGTGCTCGAGCGTGCCACAGTCCTCCGCCGCATTTTTTCCGCATCCGACAGCTGCCTGATCCACAACGACCGTGTCTCGCTGGTTCAAACGGCAGGGTTTGAGGGTATTCACGTCGGCCAGGAAGATCTTTCTCC
>JBARKD010000551.1:0-1647 GCA_049800615.1 Acidobacteriaceae bacterium
GTCGGGGACCTCACCAGCATTACCCAGACAAGACACGTTGCCGATCAAGTCAATCAACTCGGAACCTTCGATGCCGTTATTCATAACGCCGGCATCGGCTATCTCGAGCCAAAGCGAGTTGTCACTGAAGACGGCCTGTCGCATGTTCTGGCTGTGAATACGATTGCCCCATACATCCTGACAGCGCTGATCACGCGACCAAAACGACTTGTGTATCTGAGTTCGGTCCTGCATCAGGACGGAGACCCGAGTTTGAACGACCTGACGTGGGCCGACCGGCCTTGGTTGGGGCGGCAGGCTTACTCCGATACGAAGCTCCATGACGTGCTACTGGCATTCGCTATTGCCAGACGGTGGCCGAGCGTGCTTTCGAATGCCCTGGAGCCAGGTTGGGTGCCTACCAAGATGGGCGGTTCAAGCGCTACGGACGATCTGGACCAAGCGCACCGCACTCAGGTGTGGCTTGCAGTAAGCGATGACCCTGCGGCTTTGGTGTCCGGTGAGTACTTCTATCACATGGAGAAACGCGATCCGCTGCCGGCCACGCGTGACACCAGTATCCAGGATCGTGTGCTTGATTTCTGCTCCCGTGTCACAGGCGTTAAACTTCCGTCCTGACAATCACTGTTTCTGCATCAACCCCGCATCCACAAACAACATCTTTAGAAATGAAGGAGAAATCGAATGTACGCAATCACAGGCATCAGTGGAAGAGTTGGAGGCGCTATTGCCGAGAACCTTTTGGCGCAGGGCGAGCAAATTCGCGCGATCGTTCGGAATGCCGAAAAGGCAGCGCGTTGGAGGGACCGCGGAGCAGAGATTGCTGTTGCGGACGTCGACGATCCGAACGCACTGGCATCCGCATTTGCAGGAACGGATGGCGTATTTCTCATGATCCCGCCAAACTTTGCGCCGGCACCGGGCTTTCCGGAAACGCGCAAGACTCTGGCGTCTTATCATGCGGCTCTCGCAAAGACTCTCCCGAAGAAAGCGGTATACCTCTCCTCGATAGGGGCTGAACAGAATAGCGGGTTGGGACTTATCACTAGTTTGCATCTCCTCGAACAAACGCTCGGAGATTTGCCCATCGCCCACGCGTTCCTGAGAGCCGGTTGGTTCATGGAAAATCACGCTTGGGACGTTACGACCGCAAAGTCAGAAGGAAGGATCTTCTCTCATCTTTATCCTTTGGATCGCAAATTCTCGCTGGTCGCTGCTGCTGACATTGGCAAGGCCGGGGCGGATGTTTTGCGCCAGGAGTGGACGGGCACTCGGTACATTGAGGTCGCCGGTCCCGAGCAGTACTCTCCCAACGATATTGCACGAGCTTTCACCACTGCTCTCCGACGCACCATCGAAGCGGTTGCCGTTCCGCGTGACAGGTGGACAGAATTCTTCGTAGGGCAAGGCATGCCGGAAGGCCGGACCGAACCTCGCGCCGAGATGGTCGATGGGTTCAACTCGGGCTGGATTCATTTCGGTGTTCGAGGTACGGAACGTATCAAAGGCTCTACCGGCCTAACGTCGGTAGTTGCCAAGCTCGTATTAAACAGCAACCACGAGGCATAACCGCCAGAATACACGACGCCCCTTGTAGGGCTCGAGAGTACTTGCGAGATGGGATTCTTCGACCTGTCGGGTCACGAG
>JBARKD010000552.1:0-1641 GCA_049800615.1 Acidobacteriaceae bacterium
CGAGAACTCCATGCGTCCGGTAGCTCTTGGTCGAAAGAATTGGTTGCACATCGGCAGCCCACAAGCGGGACCGAAGGTTGCGGCGATTCTGTCTGTCGTGGAAAGCTGCCGTCGGCTGCAAGTCCCGGTGCGCGATTACTTTTCCACCATTCTCCCCGGGCTCGCCGATCTCCCGATCCGGTGCCTTGCAGACCTTAGTCCCGCTGTGTGGGTTGCCCAGCATTCATAGACTCACGCGACGTGGGTATTAGCGTGAAGTGATTTTGCGACCAAAAACATAGTTTCCTGTTTGCCGACCATCTGCCCAGAATTGCGGAAAGGCGACGTATTGGCGAATTACCGTATCCGACCTTCCATCTCATTTGAGTAACGAGGAGATGGCGCTGCTCATTGGCGAGCGCGTGGCGAAACGTTCTTTTTTGGTGTCTTAATCAGATAACCCGACACGGCCCACGAATTGTCCAAATCGCGGATCCTTACGCAGCGGCGCGAATCTGCGGCCCGCTTTGAGGTAAGTAAGTTGAGGGTCTCTCTCCTCGTAAGCTTTTTCCAGCCAGGCGAAAGCCTCACTCGTTTCACCCAACGCGCCATATAGAATTGCGACTGAAGCGGACGGAGCAATGCCTTGTTGGTGCATCTGCTCCAGTTTCACCAGTATTCTTCTTGCTTCCTCCCGCTGCCCCGACACGGCACAGGCAAAACCCAGGTCCAGCTGAATATCCGTATCCTCCGCTCCGGAGAGTTCCAGAGCATGTTGAAACTCTCGAATGGCTTCCTTCTGTTTTCCGCTATGCAGGTATATCCAGCCCAGAGTCTGGTGAGCCGGCGCAAAGTGGTCATCCAGTTCCAAGGTTCGCTGCACTTGCCCGAGCGCCTCGTCATAGCGTCCTCCCGCCAGCAATCTTCCCGCCAGAGCGTTGTTCAGAGGCAGGGACAAAGGGTCGAGTTCCCGGGCACGCATAGCCTCAGCGATTCCCTCATTGAATCGTCCTGTGTAGGTGAGGTAACCGGCATACCAGTTGTGAGCTTGGGCGTAACTCGGATTCAATTCCAAAGCCTGCTGGTACTCCCTCTCGGCGCCGGGCCAGTCCCAATCATAGGTCTCCGCGATGAACGCTAGAGAGGCATGCGGCTCCGCCAATGAGTCGTCCAGTTCGATCGCTTTCAGAGCTGCCTTCTTGGCACCCGAGAGAGCATCTTTGGATGGCAGACCACCGCGGAATCCGAGCATGGCGTAGGCCTCCGCCAGCCCGCTATAGGCCGGAGCATAGCCGGGGTCGCTCGTGACCGCCTGCTGGAACGACGCGATGCTTTTGTGGAGGGCATCCTCGGTTCGCTGGTTGAAGTAGTAACGGCCCTTCAGGTAATTTTCGTAAGCTTGAGGATCGACCGGACGCCCTGAGACCAGACGCGTCCGTTCTTCAGGGCTGAGATTCAGTTCGATCTGCTCAAGGATACTCCGAGCGACTTCCCCCTGGACTTCGAGAATACTTTTGTAGTTGCGTTGGTATTCCCCCGCCCAAATATGCTCATCCGTCGCGGCACGAATCAATTGGGCGTGCACACGGATCTGCTGTCCTTCTCGCACCAGCGACCCTTCAACAATCGCATCGACCGCAAGCATCCTGGCAATTTCTGGCA
>JBARKD010000553.1:0-11244 GCA_049800615.1 Acidobacteriaceae bacterium
GGGTGGTCCCGCGGGCCGGCGTCGCCGGCACCGTAATCGGGGACGCGGACCTGGTGGCGGCAGCGGCGGCGGCGGCGGAAGTCGCGGGCCGCAGTGAACGAGGGTCCTGAAGAAACACGAACCAAAATGCGGCTGCTTCGGCCTTTGCACTTTTTCGCGAGGGCCGGGGCAGCCGGTTTTCGTTTGTAACCGATCGCGTGATGGACGCAAACCCTGCCGTGCCCAGAGCGCGTTGCATTGTTGGGCTGGCAGCGCTGGGCGTCATCTGGGGCACCACTTGGGTGGCGACGGACACTTTATCTGAATACATGCCGCCCTTGCGCGGAGAGGCGATGCGCTTTCTGTTAGCGGCGCTGGTCTCAACGCCGGTCATCCTTATCAGGCGCGTTCCCTTACCCCGCGGCCGGGCTCTCGGCTTCGTTCTCCTTCTCTCCGCCACCATGCTTTGCCTGCCTTCGCTGCTCCTGCTTTGGAGCCGCCAACACGCGTCTTCGGTAACCGTTACCGTTCTGTTTGCCGCCATGCCGTTGCTTGTGGCCGCGCTGGCTTCCGCTCCGAGCGCCGCCATGCAGGCAGCCATGGTCGGACTGGGTGCGGTTGCGCTGGCGCTAAGCGCTTCTTTTTCCCTGAGCCAGGCCGCCGGGGCCGCCGTTGCCCTGGTGGCGGTGACTTCAACCGGGGCCTCTGCGCTTCTAGTCCGCCGCGAACTCCGGAATGCGAGTCCGTTAGCGGTCACTTCGACACTGCTGGGCGCGGCCGGGATGCTCCTATTCCTCGCCAGCCTGGTGCTCGAGCGGGGACATCCTATTGCGTGGAACCCGGCCGCGATCGCTGCTATAGGTTTTCTCGCGCTGGTTGCTGGTGTTCCGGCGTATGTCCTCTATATCTGGCTGTTGCAGAATATGGAGGCCTACAAGGTGGTCACCGTGCAGTGGATTCAGATTTTGGTGGCCCTGGCCGAGGCTGCATTTTTTCTGCGTGCCGGTTGGTCAATCAGCATGATTGCCGGATCTGTGGTCACGTTGACCTGCTTGCTGGTGGTAATGCGTGTCCGTTTGGACGATGACAATACCGTTTCCCTCATCCCCAATTCCTGAAGGCAAGAGAGCGGGGATGCGATAAACTGCAGGCCATGAGCGCCAGTTTATATATCGTGGTCGAGGGCGACGATCCGGGATTCGACATCTTCGTAAATGGCAGGGTGCTGGCGCGGAACGAAGACGCACTGGAAAAGATGGCGCAGCGTCTGGGAATCAAGCCGCTACTGGAGTTTTTCTCCGCCGATGAGAATTCCATGGCTCTTCTGCTCGAAGAGGGAGCCGGCGACCCGGAGTGGGCTAAGACCCTCCCTCCCCCGCAATGGTTCTCACCTGAAGATGGCCTCATCACGGTCTGCACTCTGCTGGACCATCTCAAAGCCTCACCCACTGCGTTGGGAACCGAGACCCCGGCTGTCTTGCGCGAGATGGAAGAATTTGAGCGCGTGCTGCGCAAAACGGCGCAGCGACAGATGCGTTGGCAACTCGCCGTCAGCTGGAGATAATTCCCAAAACAAAGCAGGCTTAGGGAGCTGCACGGGCAGCAAAGTTTCTAGAACTTGTCTCATATATGGGTCTCATATATGGGTCTGGGGCTTCTGGTTGGACCCTGAGCCCCGCTTCGAGGGCGGGTCTCATGCGCGGCCTCTCCGAAATTTGTCTATTTATGAGACCAGTTCCAGGGATGAGCCGCGGATTTCTCCACTGAGCGTGTCAGGGCTGCAAATCAAGACGGCGGCCCAATCAAGCCGGCCAGGCGCCAAGAAGCCGGCGAAGGAAAACCAACTCGCCGATGTGATAGCTATTGTGGTCCGCGGCCAGCAGGATTTCGCGCAACAAAGTCTGGTCCTTTTTACCCCATGGGATCTGCGCGTAAAGATTGCTGTCCGGATCCTCGATCAGCTTTTCAAAAGCAGCCAAATCCTCTTTGAGCGCTCTTACGGACTCATCCCACGCATGTTTGGTAGGAGGCGTGGCGGAAGCGGGCCAGTAGTCATCAGGCCACTTCTTTTCAACGTACTCCGGGTTGGTACTAAAATCCCAGAGATCGCGCAACGCCATGCGCATGTGCTCCAGCATTTCCCACGCGGAGTGAGGCGCGTTTTCAGGCTTGACGCCCTGCAATTTGGCAGGGAAATCTTTAAGCGCCTCAAGAGTTTCGACACGCGCAGCGCCGCCGCGGAGCAGTACAACCAACTGGTCTCGAAGAATTGCATCTGACATACACGTTCGGATGCAGGAAGGGACGGCGGGGATTCTACGTAACTTCCGCTTCGACCGGGACCTCGCGCTTGCCGCTGGCGAAGAGGTCACCAATGCGGCGAATCTGGGCGCCCACCTGGCGCAGCTTTTCCTCGATCCGCTCATAACCGCGATCGATATGGTAGACGCGATCCAGGATGGACTCGCCGTCGGCAACCAGCGCTGCCAACACCAGCGAGGCCGAAGCGCGAAGATCGGAGCACATGACCGCGGCGGAGGACAATGGAGTTTTTCCTCGGACCGTGGCCGTACGCCCCTCCACTTTGATATTGGCGCCCATGCGCACTAACTCGCCCACGTGCATGAAGCGGTTCTCAAAGATGTTCTCTATGACGGTGGTTGTGCCTTCTGCCTGGGTTGCCAGGGCCATGTATTGGGCCTGCATGTCGGTGGCAAACCCGGGATATTCCTCGGTGGAAATATCGTTGGCGGTGAGATTGCCATCGCTGCGCACGCGCAGCGAATCGCCGCCCATGGCGGTAATGCGCACTCCAGAGGCTTCGAGCTTGGTGATCAGCGCGGACAGGTGTGCCGGCTGGCAGTTGGAGACAACCAGGTCGCCTCCAGTGATTGCGCCCGCGATCAGGAATGTGCCCGCTTCAATACGATCAGGATTGATACGGTGTTTGGCGCCATGCAGCTTGGGCACGCCCTTGACGCGAATCGTGGCCGTGCCGGCGCCCTGGATAATCGCGCCCATGGCCACCAGCAGGGCGGCGGTGTCTACGACCTCCGGCTCGCGGGCGCAGTTCTCCAACAGCGTGTCGCCTTCCGCCAGGACAGCCGCCATCAGCAGGTCCTCGGTGCCGGTCACTGTGATCTTGTCAAAAACAATATGCGCGCCATGCAGCCGTTCGGCCCGTGCTTCGAGGTAGCCGTGTTCCTGCACGATAGTAGCGCCCATCGCTTCCAGTCCCTTGAGGTGCAGATCAATAGGACGATCGCCGATGGCGCATCCGCCAGGCTGGGCCACGCGAGCGAGGCCGCATCGCGCCACCAGGGGCCCGAGCACCAGCGAAGAAGCACGCATGGTTTTGACGATCTCGTATTTAGCGGTGGGATCGGAGAGCACGCGGCAACTGATCGCGGTCCGATGTTGCGCACGGCCATAGCCGAGTTCTACCTCCGCGCCCATCGAGGTCAGCAACTTGCGCTGCGTTTCGATATCGCGGACCTGGGGGATATTCTCCAGCACCACTTCATCTTCGGTAAGAATTGCGGCGGCCATGCAGGGGAGGGCGGAATTTTTGGCTCCGCTCACCCGAATTTGTCCCAGCAGCGGATTTCCACCGCGAATCACGAACTTATCCATGAGGGCCCGGGGTGCTCCTTACTCGTAAGTTGATTTATAACTCAAGCGTTGTATCTTCAATTGCCAGGCGCACGTTACCGTCAGACTTAGCCAGGCGTCGCACGGCCTCCGGCTTGTCGACGCCAGCCTTCAGCATCACCAGCGCCACGGGCACGCTGCGCCCGGCGGACTTGATCGTCTGCACGGCTTCTTCCCTGGAGATCTTGCAGGCGCGCATCAGGATACTGATACCGCGCTCCACCAGCTTGGTGTTCTGCATATGCACGTTTACCATCAGGTTGTCGTAAACGTAGCCAAGCCGCGTCATGGCGCCCGTGGTGATCATGTTGAGAATCATCTTTTGCGCTGTGGCCGCTTTCATGCGCGTGGAGCCGGAGACGACTTCCGGCCCTACTTCCGCCACGATGCAAATGTCCGCTACCCCGGCCAGCGGAGTGTTGTGATTACAGGTAACAGCAGCTGTTTTTGCGCCGCGAGCCCGTGCATATTCGACCGCGGCCACTACGTAAGGTGTGCGGCCGCTTGAGGATAACCCGACGACTACGTCCTTGCGCGTTGGCCGGCGCCGGGCGATATCCCGCTGTCCGAGTTCGGGGGAATCCTCGTTGACCTCCACCGACGACGCCAGGGCCTTCGGGCCTCCTGCCATGATGTACTGCACGCTTTGTGGCGGGGTGGAGAAAGCGGGTGGGCATTCGGAAGAATCGAGGCCGGCAATGCGGCCGCTGGATCCGGCGCCTACGTAGATAAGCCTTCCACCGTCGCGCAGGCTGCGTGCCACCATGTCGATGACTAAAGCGATTTCCGGCAGGGATTTCTTTACCGCGGCGGCGATTTTGGAATCTTCATGGTTGATGATGCGGGCGATCTCGAGAGCGGACTTGGTGTCGAAGCCCATCGAGGCTTCGTTCGGGCTCTCTGTCGTCAAATCCTGCAGGCTTTGCGGCGGTTCGGGACTCGCTTCTGCGCCGGTGCCTGTCTCCGTGCGAAAAGAACTCGTCGTGGCCATTATGTTTTACTCTGCTCCCCGAGGGACTACATGATTCTATCGCTACTGACGAAACTTTGCTCCCAAATAAGGGCTTCGGCGTGCCGTCCCCGCAAACACTTTTGGGTTATCGAAATTTACCAGAGTGGGATACCGAGTGCTTCCATCGCTGCATCGTAAAAAGCAGGTCGCACCGCGCGAATGAGTTGGCTCTGACGGTCGGGCCAGGTGCGATTGGTGAGCAATACGATGGCCATTCCGCGCTCGAAATCGATCCAGAGCGAAGTTCCCGCGTAGCCCAGGTGTCCAGCAGAGTGGCGGCTAAAAAATCTTCCCGACGAGGAAGGCTGCGAGGGTGTATCCCATCCCAGTGCGCGAGAACTGTCGCGCGGCAGGCCGGCGCGAGTCGAAAACAGGCGAATGGTTTCTGACGTGAACAATAACTTTTTCTCGAGCAGGCACTGCGCGAAGAGAAGGGGATCGAGCGCATTGGAGAAGAGTCCTGCGTGGCCGGCAACGCCCCCAAGGATGAAGCAGTTTTCATCCTGGACCTCTCCCTGAATGATCCGACGGCGAAAGTGAGCGTCATATTCCGTGGGCGGGATGGCGGAGCGCCAACCGTCGGCCGGACGAAAACAGGTGCTGCGCATGGACAGGGGAGCGAAGACTTGCCGTGTGCTGAAGCTTTCGATTCCCTCGCCGGCAATGCTCTCCAGCGCCTTTCCTAAGAGAATGAATCCCGGATCGGAATAGTCGGAACGGGATCCTGGAGCGGCTTCAAGAGGCAGGCGCAAGCAGGCCTCAAAGAGGGCCTCGGGCCCTTCACTGGTTTCAAACAGCCGGACATAACCCGGAAGACCCGATGCGTGAGCCAGCAGCATGCGCAACGTCACAGCGCGACGCGCACTGCCGCTGGGCTCGCCTTCGGCGAACGCGGGAAGGATTTGTACAAGAGGCCGGTCCAGTTCGAGCAGCCCCTTCTGGTAGAGGAGCATGGCCATCGAAGTCGTCGCCACCACTTTGGTGACACTGGCCAGGTCAAAGACAGTGGAAGCTGTGACCGGCTTTGCCACCGATTCGTAGGTAAACGTTCCAATGCCGTCCAGCGCAAGCACCCGGTCATGTGCGAGGACACCAAAGGCCGCTCCGGGAAAGGCCCGTTCCCGAATCGCATTCTCGAGTACGGAATAAGCTGCCTGAAACTGCTGTCTTTGTGCGGATGCGGAATCTGGAATTGCGATTTGCGGAGGGGAATTAGTCACCACCAGAGATGTTACCGGAAAGCCCTCCCAATTTAGGACGAGCTTATGGCTCGCGCTCTCCGAGCGCTTGCCCGGCCCGTCTATACTGATATGGCAGGGGGGGGCGGGATGCGCGCTTACAGACAGTTCGTTGCACCAGTCGTTGCACGTGGGCTCCTGGCTGCACTTGCGGCAAGCCAGGTATTGGCGCAGACTGCTACGCCGGCTACGGCGCCGGCCTCCAATCCTGTGTCAACCCATCCTGCGTCAACCCAAGGTCAGTCTCCAGCCGCCACTGTCCCGCGCACTTTCACGGTTCCCGCGGGGACAAAAGTGCTGCTCATGCTCAAGAGCGGAATCAACACCAAGACAGCCCAGCAGGGAGACGGCGTTTACCTGGTTTCCTCGTTCCCTGTCGTCGACGATTCACGGGTCATGATTCCGGAGGGAGTCTTCGTGCAGGGTGTTGTGGATCGGGTACAACGCCCCGGCCGGGTCAAAGGACGGGCGCGCCTCGATCTGCACTTCACCACCATGATCTTTCCCAACGGCAGCGTGGTCGCAGTTCCGGGAGTCCTCAACAGCCTGCCCGGCTCAGATGGGCCTAAGGTGAAGGGCAGTGAAGGCACGGTCGAGCAGGCGGGAAGCAAGGGCAAGGATGTGGGCACCATCGCGCAGGCGGCGGCGATTGGCGCCGAAACCGGCACGATCGCGGGCGCGGTGACAGGGAACCTGGGCAAGGGAATTGGCTACGGATCGCTGGCAGGAGCTGCCGCAGGCACGATCATCACCCTGTTCACCCGCGGTAATGAGATCGTGATCCCTCCGGGAACTTCGGTCGAGATGGTTTTGCAAAGACCGCTCGTGCTGCAGGAAGCGCAACTCGTAGGCAACAACGAGGCCCGCGCGCAGACGCCGTTGGTTCCCACGGGCCAGCAGCAGCCGCTGCCCAAGCGGAAGTCGCGTATCCTATGTCCATTCGGGAGCCCGGGCTGCAATTGATGAATACGGAAGAACAGCAGCGAGAAGGTGCTGCGGTCCAGGGGCGCAGTTTCTGGCTCTGGGGCCGTGACATGCTGTTTTCCCTCGCAGTCTCTTTTTTCATCATCACTTTTCTTTACCAGCCGGTAAGAGTCGAAGGCACAAGTATGTTGCCGCGTCTGGGAGATCAGGACCGGCTGTTCATCAACAAGTTCGTTTATCACTTTGAAAGTGTTCATCGCGGCGATGTGGTGGTGTTTCACTACCCGCGCGATCCGCAGAAGAGTTACATCAAGCGCGTCATCGCCGAGCCGGGAGACGAACTGCGGATCGACGACGGCCGGACCTATATCAATGGCAGGCTGCTGCCGGAGCCGTACGTGCCGAGAAAATTCCATGACACGCGCTCCCTTGATGCGCTGGTGATTCCTACCGGCGAATATTTTGTCATGGGGGATCATCGCTCCATTTCGAGCGACAGCCGGGATTTCGGACCGGTACCTCAGGAGCTGATTTACGGCAAGGCGGCATTCGTTTACTGGCCTGCCGTAGACATGGGAATCATCCACTGATTCACTGCAAATACCTGCTAAACTTGACTGAATCCACTGGACGGAGAGGACATGCAGGCAATCCTCGCGCTCGAGGACGGGCGCATCTTCCGCGGTGAGAGCTATGGCGCCAAACGAGAGTGTTTCGGTGAAGTGGTTTTCAATACCGCGCTAACGGGCTATCAGGAAATCTTTACCGATCCATCCTATGCCGGACAGATTGTTGTTCTCACCAATCCGCAGATCGGGAACTACGGTACCAACACCGCCGATAACGAAGCCAGCCGTCCCTACATTGAGGGGCTGGTAACGCGGGAATTCTCTCCCATCAGCTCCAATTGGCGTTCCCAGCAGGTCACTGAAGAATACCTCGAACGCTTTGATGTTCCCGTAATCGCGGAGATCGATACCCGGGCGATCGTTCGTCATCTGCGTACCAACGGTGCTTTGCGCGGAGTCATTTCCTCCCTCGAAACGGATCCGGAAAAGCTGGTTGTAAAAGCCCGCGGCATACGCAAGATGGACGGTACCGATCTGGCCAAGGTCGTCAGCACCAAGACCCTCTACGAATGGGATAGAAATGATCGGCGCAACTTCAATGGAGATCCCCTGCTGCAGGGAGATGAGAGCCTCAGGCTGCCTGAGCCGGATTTCCATGTGGTGGCTTATGATTTTGGCATCAAGCACAACATCCTGCGCATGCTGGCAAAGGAAGGTTGTCGCGTAACGGTCGTGCCGGCAGAGACCTCCGCGGAAGATGTGCTGGCTCTCAATCCTGATGGCGTTTTTCTTTCCAATGGTCCTGGCGATCCGGAGCCGGTAACTTACGCTCAGGAAAACATCCGCAAGCTGGTTGGACGCCGGCCCATGTTTGGCATTTGCCTGGGGCACCAGCTGATTGGTCTGGCCCTCGGCGGGAAAACCTACAAGTTGAAGTTCGGGCACCACGGCGGGAATCACCCGGTCCAGCAAACGGACACCGGCAAAGTTGAGATCACCGCCCACAATCACAACTATGCCGTCGATCCTGAGTCTATCAACCAGACCGAAGTCGAACTGACCCATGTCGACCTCAACGACAACACGTTGGAGGGGATGCGCCATCGCACGCTGCCGCTCTTCAGCGTCCAATACCATCCGGAAGCGAGCCCTGGGCCCCACGATTCCCACTACCTCTTTCGAGACTTCCGGAAAATGATGGAAGAGTGGAAGAAGTGAAACCACAATTGTTGATGTCGATTTGGGAAGACCCGAGCCCGTTCAAGCCAGAAGCGGGCTCGAACGGGACAGCCGCGCGTCCGCGCGGAACAAAACCCCAATTCGCATTTGTGAATCTTCTGTGAAGATATCCATGAATGCTGAAGCCACGATCTTCATCGTAGGGCGAGAGCCACTTCGAACGGAAAAAGGGACATGCCACGCAGGAACGACATAACCAAAATCCTCGTGATCGGCTCCGGGCCGATCGTGATTGGCCAATCGGCGGAATTTGATTACTCGGGTACGCAGGCCTGCAAGGCACTTAAGGCGGAAGGTTATGAGGTGGTGCTGGTAAATTCCAACCCGGCGACCATCATGACGGATCCGGAGCTTGCGGACCGCACTTACATCGAGCCTCTGACCCCCGAGTACGTGGAAGAGATCATTCGCCGGGAATCCGAACGGATGGTTGGCTCCGACGGCCGCCGCATCGGGAAGTTTGCCCTATTGCCCACGGTAGGAGGGCAGACGGCACTGAATCTGGCCGTGGATCTTTCCGACGGGGGCGTGCTCGAGCGATACGACGTCGAGATGATCGGGGCGCGCCTGGAAGCGATCAAGAAAGCGGAAGACCGTCTTCTTTTCAAAGACGCAATGGCGCGTATCGGCCTGGACGTTCCTCGCTCGGCGCTGGTGAACAATATCCGCGACGGCGCGGAATTTGCCGCCAAGATCGGCTTCCCGGTAATCATCCGCCCCTCGTTTACGTTGGGCGGATCAGGCGGGGGCCTGGCTTACAACCGTGAAGAGCTTATGGATATTCTCGGTCGCGGCCTCGATCTCTCTCCGGTGCACGAGTGCCTGATCGAAGAGTCCGTGCTGGGCTGGAAGGAATTCGAGCTGGAGGTCATCCGCGACCTCGCCGACAACGTCATCATCATTTGTTCGATTGAGAATATGGACCCCATGGGGGTGCATACCGGGGACTCGATCACTGTTGCTCCGGCCCAGACCCTGACCGACCGTGAATATCAGGCAATGCGCGACGCGGCTATCCGCGTGATGCGGGAGATCGGCGTGGAGACCGGCGGCTCCAACGTGCAATTCGCGATCAATCCTTTAACTGGCCGCATGACGGTGATCGAGATGAACCCGCGGGTCTCACGATCCTCGGCCTTGGCCTCGAAGGCAACCGGCTTTCCCATCGCTAAGATTGCTGCTAAGTTGGCTGTCGGTTACACGCTGGATGAGATCCCCAACGACATCACTCGCAAAACGCCGGCCTGCTTTGAGCCCAGCATCGATTACGTGGTGGTGAAGATTCCCAAATGGCAGTTCGAAAAGTTCCCGGGCGCGGATGAGAGTCTCGGTCCGCAGATGAAATCTGTTGGGGAAGTGATGGCACTGGGGCGCACCTACAAGGAAGCTTTGATGAAGGCGCTCCGTTCCCTCGACAGCGGGAAGCGCATCAGCTCGGAGGTGATTGAGCCCAAGAGGTTGACCCAGCGCCTGGTGACACCCCAGCCGGAGCGGCTCAACTACATCCGGTACGGCTTGCGCAACGGGCTTTCGGTGCGCGAGGTCGCCCGCATGACCTCGATGGACCCATGGTTCCTTTACCAGGTCAAGGAAATCACGGAGGTCATTCGGAAACTCGCCGACTATTCCCTCGATACCGTGACCCCGGACGTACTTCGCCGGGCGAAACGTATGGGTATTTCGGACGCCAGAATGGCGGAAGTCTGGGGGATGGACAATGTCAGCGGGGCGGTCGCAGTTATGGAGTTGCGGCGCCGCCAAGGCGTCACTCCGGTCTACAAGAAGGTCGATACTTGTGCGGCAGAGTTCGAAAGCGATACGCCATACCTGTATTCCACCTATGAAGAGGAGGACGAAGCCCCGCCAACGGACAGGCGGAAGATCATCATTCTCGGCAGTGGACCCAACCGGATTGGCCAGGGGATCGAGTTTGACTACTGCTGTTGCCATGCCGCGTTCGCGCTGCGCGAAGACGATTATGAAACCATCATGATCAACTGCAATCCGGAAACTGTTTCTACTGACTACGACACCAGCGACCGGTTGTACTTTGAGCCGCTCACTCTTGAAGACGTCATGGCAGTCTATGAGCACGAGGCCTCGTCGGGCGCGGATATTGGGATGATTGTCCAGTTCGGCGGCCAGACCCCTTTGAATCTTGCGCTTCCATTGAAGGCGGCAGGTATTACGATCCTCGGCACTTCACCGGAATCCATCGATCTAGCCGAGGACCGCAAGCGCTTCGGCAAGTTACTGGAGGATCTGAATATCCCGCAACCGCCGGGAGCGATGGTCACCAACATCGAGCAAGCCCTGGAAGGGGCCGAGCGTGTCGGTTATCCCGTGCTGGTGCGGCCGTCCTATGTGCTGGGGGGAAGGGCGATGGTCATCGCGTACGATGCCGACGCGGTGCGCCGCTACATGGGCGAAGCAGTGGAGTACTCGCAGGAGCGCCCTGTACTGGTCGACCACTTTCTCGAAGACGCAGTGGAAGTGGACGTCGACGCACTCTGCGACGGCAGAGATGTTCTCATTGCCGGCATCATGCAGCATATCGAGGAGGCGGGCATCCACTCCGGTGATTCCTCCTGCGTTCTGCCCGCGGTAGACTTGGCGCCGGGAACGCTCGAGA
>JBARKD010000554.1:0-10253 GCA_049800615.1 Acidobacteriaceae bacterium
GTGTTGAAGCGGCCCAGACCAAAGCGGATGGAGCTGTGAGCCACGTCATCCCCCAGTCCGAGGGCCTTTAATACATAAGATGGCTCAAGCGATGCTGAGGTGCAAGCCGAGCCGCTGGAAACGGCGACGTCATTAATGCCCATCAGCAGCGACTCACCCTCGACGTACACAAAGCTCACGTTCAGGTTCGCCGGTAACCGATGCTCCATCGAGCCGTTCACGTGAACGTAATCGAGATGCTCGAGCAGTTTGCCCTTCAGCTTGTCGCGGAGCCTGCCCAGGCGAACTGCCTCGGCAGCCATCTCTTGTCCCGCGATTTCGCAGGCTTTTCCCAGTCCTACAATGCCTGGAACGTTGAGGGTTCCGGAGCGCATGCCACGCTCGTGGCCGCCACCGTCGATCTGCCCGGAAATCTGGACCCGCGGATTCCGCCGCCGCACATACAATGCGCCGCAGCCTTTGGGACCATAAATCTTGTGGCCAGTCAGCGACAGGCAGTCGATATTCATCGCGTTTACGTCGACCGGAACCTTGCCCACCGCCTGCACTGCATCGGTATGAAAGATGATGTTTCGCTCGTGACAGATCTTGCCGATCTCGGCCACCGGCTGCAAAACGCCGATCTCATTATTGGCGGCCATGATCGTTACCAGGATCGTCTTATCGTCAATCGCCCGCTTCAGGTCTTCGAGGTCGATCAGCCCGTCTGCCTTCACGGGTAGATAGGTGACACGATAGCCGTACTTTTCCAGGCGCTTGCAGGCATCGAGCACCGCCTTATGCTCGGTAACCTGGGTGATGATGTGATTGCCACGCTCGCGGTACATCTCGGCGATGCCCTTGATCGCCAGGTTGTTGCTCTCGGTCGCCCCGGAAGTAAAGATGATCTCCTTGGCTGTCGCACCGATCAGCTTCGCCACTTGTTCGCGTGCCCGCTCGACGGCTTGTTCAGCCTCCCATCCAAAGGAATGGTTCCGGCTGGCCGCATTGCCAAACTTGGCCGTGAAGAAGGGCATCATGGCTTCGAGAACACGCGGATCCATCGGCGTGGTCGCGTGGTCGTCCATATAAATTGGCAGCTTTACGTTTGCCGGCGCCTTTACTTCAATCTCAACGGTGCTCATTTACCTCTCCTGCTTCATCTCAAACTTGTTAGCGGATCAGGCTAACCAGGACCGATTCCATCGGCTTGCCGTGATATCTGCGAGTATTCTCGGGCTCGCACAAATCGGAGATCCGAATTGCCTTCAACACATCGGTGATGCTCTCGTTTACCTTCCTCAGCGGTTCCCGCACCGTGCAACTGTCTGTGAGGTCACAACCACGCGGCCCCGTCTCGCAAGAGGTGATAAAAAGTGGCCCATCAATCGCCCCGATCACCTCAAATGCCGTGATTGCCTCGGGTGGCCGCGATAGCGCGTATCCGCCGTTCGTCCCGGCGTGTGAGCGCAGAAGCCCGGCTTTGGTTAATCGCTGGAGAATTTTCGCCAGCAGCTGGGGCGGAATCCCATACGCCTCGGCAATATCCTTTGCACTCAGGGAAGGCATGTCAGCTCGCTCGGCCAGGAATTTCACAGCCATTAAGCCGTAATCAGCCTTCTTCGTTAGCCTTAGCATTCCCGCTCCACTGTAAGATGCAATTGCGACCGCCCCGGTCGCATATTCAGTATACGGTCCGCTTCCAGGCAATCACAACCTGCTTCCCGACCTATGACATCCTTATTATTAATCAACGTTTACACCCTCCGAAAACGGCGCTTGGGTCCGTGGGTGCTTCCGGAATACGGATTTCGCGGATGGTAGCGGTTAAAACCGGCAACTGGAGCGGCCAGTTCAGGTTTTCCCTGATTATAGGCGCACTTAATTCCAGGTGCCGGGCTGCTTTGTTTGAAATCCACCGCCGCTCGGCATTTCTCGCCAGACCCGGCTTTGCAGTGGTTCAGTAGCCGGGTGCGCATCCTTCGCGTTTTCCGCGAAGAGTGGGAAAACCAACAATGCTGCAAAAATTGGGCTTAGCGACTACAGTCGACGCCAGGCGCTTTGATGCGGCATCTGACACTCTGAGGTTTTTCATGCGCAAGCTCTCTCTTACCTGCCTGGCGGCCGCCCTGTGGTTGCTCGCCTTCGATCTCCAGGCGACCGCCCAGGCCGCAGCCCCGGAGGCGGTCACGATTGAAGCCCGTGGACCGGCCAAACCCTTCCCCCACTTCTGGGAGCAGATGTTCGGCTCCGGCCGGGCGGTGCTCAGCATGCGCGACAGCTATCGCAAGGATTTGCAACAGGTAAAGCAGATCACAGATTTTAAATACGTCCGCTTCCATGCCATCTTTCACGACGAAATCGGGGTTTACACCGAAGACAGGCAAGGCAAGCCGGTCTACAACTTCGACTATGTAGATCAGATTTATGACGGATTGCTGGCCAATGGGGTCAAGCCATTCGTCGAGCTGAGCTTCATGCCCAAGCTGCTCGCCGCCCGGCTTGACTATCACCCTTTCTGGTATAAGCCGATTGTTTCTCCTCCCGCCGACTATGCGAAATGGAATGCGATGATCACCGCCTTCGGCCAGCATCTCGTGAACCGGTACGGGATCGAGGAGGTGGCCACCTGGTACTTCGAAGTGTGGAACGAACCTAACATCGATTTCTGGACCGGCCGCCCTGCTCAGCAGACCTACTTCGAGCTGTATGACAACACCGCCCGCGCATTGAAAGCGGTGAGCCCAAGGCTGCGTGTTGGCGGACCCGCCACTGCCCAGGCTGCATGGGTGGGCGACATTATCGCCCATGCCACCAAAGACAATGTCCCGCTCGATTTCGTCTCCACCCATGCTTACGGCAACGACTCGGCGATGGACATCCTCGGCCATACGGCGGACATACCACCCCATCAAATGCTGATCGCAGCCGTCGATAAGGTTCACTCCCAGATCGCAGCTTCCGCACGCCCGGACATTCCGCTCATCTGGAGCGAGTTCAACGCCACCTACATGAGCGAGCTGGAGATCACAGACTCGGTTTACATGGGCCCCTGGTTGGCCCAGACCATCAGCGAATGCGACGGCAAGACAGCCATGATGTCTTACTGGACGTTTTCCGATGTGTTCGAAGAGCAGGGTGTCATCCGGACACCATTCTTTGGCGGCTTCGGGCTAATCGCCATCGATAACCTGCCGAAACCTTCGTTCACCGTATTCCAGCTCCTGCACACGTTGGGCGACGAGAGAATTCCCGAGCCGGGGAACGATGTGCTGGTGACCAGGAAGAAGGATGGCACGCTGGTGCTGGCTGCCTGGAACCTGGCGGAGCCAGGGGTGACGGCTCCTAATAAGTCGATTGCCTTTACGATTCATGGCCTTAAGGCAAATGCTACCGTGCGCATTCACCGCGTCGACCACACTCACGGAGACGTATTGGCGGCCTTTGACAAGATGGGAGCGCCGGTTTACCCAAGCCAGGAGCAGCTGCGGCAGTTGCGAACGGCAGCGCAGATTGGCCCAGGGGACGTTGAGCGTCTCCACGGAGGGTCAATTACGCTTGCAGTTCCATCCCAGGGGCTGGCAGTCGTGGAGGTTGGACGGTAAGCGGGTCTATCCGCTTGCCATCATCATCAGCCACACCTCCGAGACCTGGCACCCTCTGCCATTACCCCCTAGCCCGGGCTCCCGGGCCCAGGCAAGGTTAAGCTCTCCGCCAGATGTGGCCGCGGCCGGGATATTGAATTCCTGGGGAGCCGGAGGCCAAGCTCGTAATACATACGGGTGAATTTCAAACCGCTCATTGGCCACGAGACGAATCTTCCTGGCAGGTTGATCGCCGCTGTAGACAATTCGCAGACGATACTGCGTCATTTCATCCAGGCCGGTATATCGCATTCTCAACGGAGCGTCGTACAAGGACTCGGCCCAGCGTTTCCAGGCCAACGGGGCCTGGTTGCCCAGCCGATCCGGATAGGAGAAGCCCGTCAGCGGCGTAGCTCGAAATTCCGGGTCTCGCTCGACCCCTTCGCCCATCAGGAGATGGGGTCGATTGGCCGAGTTGCCCAATTCATCGTAAAAGCCGCCTGGCCCCGGGTCGGTGCGGCGTAGGAGTGCCCGGATGGCTGCAAGCTGTCTCCCCCTATCCGCCTCGGGCATGATTTCGGCGATCCTCGCCAGCAGCCAGGGGCCGTCGCTCACCGGGTAATCCAGGGTTTCCAGATTGGCCCCGCGGACCACCGCTTCTGCGCGATAGCGGGTCACGTCCAATTGCATGCGGATGCTTTGGAACAAAGCCTCGCCCAGTTCCAGAACCCGGTCACGCAGGCTGCCGGCCGCAGATTGCAACAGCGACTGTTTGAGCATGCCGGCGGCCTCATCGAGCAGCAGCCTGGGATCCGCACCGTTGGGCGGACCACTGCTCGGCGGACCGCCGATTTCAAGCGGCGCCGGCATCCAGCCAGCCCCGTTCACCCGCCGCAGTACGTCCAGCGCACGCTCCACAGCGGCAGTCTCCAGCGCCAATCTGCTTTGCAGATAAGCATCGTAATAGGCCCGGTAGAGGGCCTGTTGAAACCTCCAGTTGCCGAGAAGCGGCGGCGCGGCGATGCGCTCCATATCCTGAAACTGGGCGATGGTCACAGCCACTGACGTGTTGGTGGCCAACGGGCCCCGCCAGTCTTCTTCCAGGCGCATCAGGCCCTGGCTCAATCCCTCGGCCTGTTCACTGCCTGCGAAATAGTGAGAATAGTCGCGCAGAACATCGCTGACGCTGCGCTGCGGATCCCACCCCAGCGCGCTCCAGAGAAATTTGTTGGCATCGTCGTTACAACCCTCCGAGTAGGTGATGAACCCGATGGTTTGGGGCAGAAAGTTCCGCAGAATCCCCGCCTGGCTCATAGGACGCGGGTTGATCGTCTCGCGGCCCTCGGTGAGAGCATAGGCGACATCCCAATCGGGAACCGGAAACTGGCAGCCTAGACTGTGTGTAATGTCCGGGTAAAAACGGATCGGATACTGCGCCGGCAGACGCCGGCGAAGCTCGGCCAGCGGCAGCCGGCATTGCGGGCCGTACACCACCCCATCCAGCCAGCCTTTCGTTTCAGCCATGGCGGCAATTGAAAGGAATTCGTCCAACCACTCCGCCGTGAATGACTGCGGAGAGACCCACATTTGCCCCATAGGATGATATTTGCGCAGGCCTGCCTTTTGCTTCTGTAACAGATTCAGTAACTCTTTCGGCCGGGTATGCCCGGGATCGCCGCCAGGGACGAACACCGCGTCGACCCGAGGCAGCATCCTGAAGATGCCCGCCCATTCCTCGAGGGCGCCGCTTATCGTTTGCGGATCGCTGTAATCCTTGTCCATCGCGGGATACCAGATCCAGACGTCCAGTCCGTAGCTGTCCGCGATACGCGACATCTCTACCATCATTTGCCCCGGTGGCAAGGGGAAGAGCGGGCTGTCGGCCTCATCATCGGAACGAGGAGGGATCAGTTCAATCGCATTGGCGCCGAAAATCGCAAGCTCGCGAATGTATTGGTCCCATACCTCGACCGTCCACGCGTCGTAGGAATTTGTCTTGGGGCGATAACCAAGCTGGTGGCCGCGCAACCGATAATGAGGGCTGCTCTTCCTGGGTAGGCGGCTGGTGTCAAGGATTGCCGCTTGATGAGCGAAGTCAATGGAGCGCAGCAGTTGGCCTGCGCCAAAGAGCACGCCTCGTTCATCGCTGCCGGCAATGGTGATCCAGTCTCCGCCGCTGTCTCTGCCCGTATGAATCGCATACGTTTCCGGAGAATTTCCAGCGCTTGCGGCTGCCGGTTCGGTTCGTGGACCCAGCTTGCCCAGGCTGGAGGCGAGCCCAGCGTATATCGTAACTTTGGAAGTGCTTTTTCCAGGCGGCTGCGCATCCCAGGTAAGCCCGCTCCGTTTGCCCGCCTCATCCGCCAGAACCGCCAGAGCCTTGATCTCACGCGCGGTGGGATGTTGAGACGTAACCAGGACACACTCTTTGAGATCAATCTTCCTGGCCATGGCTGCTTCTTGAAACCAACCCGAACGACGGGCAGCGAGGGCGATCGAAGCGTTCTTAACAAATTCCCTGCGTGAATAGGAATGCATTTCTCACACCAAACCCGTTTTTCCGCAGCCTGTATAGATTACCGGCGGAAAATGCCGCGCCGCGCCGCCATCAGCATGAGTAGGCCGGAAATGCCATAAATCACCGCGGTTCCACTAATGCTGGGTCCCATACCGTAGCGGTTGGCAGCAAGGGCAATGACGACAGGCGCGAACCCTCCCCCAAGCCATCCCAGGGAATTCAGCAGGCCTGCCGCTGTGCCTCGCTGCGTGACCGCGACCACATCGTAGAGCGAGGCGAAGATATTCGCGTCGTAGATTCCCTTGCAATAGCCAAAGGCGATCATCCCCAAGATCACTACGCCAACCGAACCGGCCCAGCCGGTGATGAACAAGAAAGGGATCCCCAGGAAAAGACCGCTTGCCTGGGTCAGCATACGCCCGCCTGCATTCCGCCGGATGAGTGCGTCGGCCAGCAAGCCGCCGCACAAAACCCCCGCAATAGAAGCAAGTTGCAAGTAAAGCGTTCCATTCAACCCGGCCATGCTCAGGCTCATATGGAATTTGCCATACAGAAAGGTCGGCATCCAGGTGAGAAAGACGACAGCCACGAAATTGGCGCCGATGAACGCCAGTATCAGAAGTCGGGCCGCTGAGTTGGCCAGCAGGAGCCGTAATTCCTCGAACAGGTTGGCCGCGCGGCCAGCGGAGGTGCCTGCTTCGGAGACGTTTGGTTCGGAGCTACCTCGCAAAGGTTCCCGCAGGAACTTGCCGACAACAAAGCCAAACAGCAAGCCGCCGGCGCCGAAGACAAGGAAGCTCCATTGCCAGCCATAGAACTGGCCCACAAAGCCGGAGATGGCTCCGCCGGCGATGGTGCCCACATAGACGCTGGACTGGTGAAGAGACATAGCGCGAGAGCGTGTTCCCGCCCCGTGATAGTCGCCGATGAGAGACATGGAAGCGGGCAGATAAACTGCCTCTCCCAGGCCGCTGAAAGCCCTGCAAAGCACGAGTTGTGTAAAGGTGTGGCAGGCCGCGGTCAGCCCTGTAACCACGGACCACGCAATCAATCCGCCCAGCACCAGGTGCTTACGGGAAAAACGATCGCAGAGCCAACCCGCCGCTGGACCGAACAGAGCGTACATCCACATGAATGCCGAGCCGACTACGCCGAGTTCCAGATCGGTAAGCCTTAACTGCTGCTTAATAAGCGGAAATACGGCAAAAATTGCCTGCCGGTCCGCGTAGTTGAAGAAACAAACGAACCAGAGTAAAGCGACGACAACCCACTTGCCGCTTCGGTTCGGCAGTTCCTCGGCGGTCATCTCCGGGCGTTGATCACAGGGTGCTCAAAATAGGCAGGCAAGCTTTGCCGTATTGAGTTTTCGCGGCGCCACTGGTCGTACTCGTTCACTCGTTCGCGCTGGCTCGCCTGGATATGTTCCGCGACCTCACGCATGGCGGATTCTCTGCCTGATCCATCATGTCGACAGGTTGTACTCGTAGCATATTACATGCTGCGGCCCCACCGGGCGATCCCGGGGTATGGCAATGATTCGGTACAAAATGGGCCATTTTGTCCTCATCGAGCTAAAGCGGTCTGTTTCAGGGTGTAGCCGTAGTCGGGCTGAGGCGCGACCGCACCAGGATGCGGCCGTCGGTGATTTGCTCTCGTTGACGTTCTACACGTTGCGATGTTTATATGTAGAACATCATAGAGAGGCGCGATGCCCACAGATAAGTCCGATCTTTTGCAGGGAACCCTGGACATGCTTATCCTCAAGATCGTCGCCCTCGGTCCCGTCCACGGCTACGGCATCTCGCTGCGCATCCGGCAGATCTCGCGCGACGTCCTTCAGGTGCAACAGGGCTCGCTCTATCCCGCGCTTCATCGCCTGGAGAAGCGCGGCTGGCTCCTCTCCGAGTGGGGCGAATCCGAAAATGGCCGCGAAGCCAAGTTCTATCGTCTCTCCGCCAAAGGCCGAAAACAGCTGTCCGAAGAAGAGGCAAGCTGGCGTCGCCTCGCGGAAGCCATAGGTCTGGTGCTCGAAACCGCCCGCTAGGAGTGACCCGAATGCGATGGCTCTCATCCTTTCGCCGTAAACGGGCAAGCCGCGACCGCGATCTCGCCCATGAAGCCGACTTCCACATCGACGCCCTCGCGCGCGACTACGAAGCCGCCGGCATGCCTCCCGAGCAGGCGCGCCGCCAGGCCTGCATCGACTTCGGTGGCCGCGAGCAGATCACCCAGCAGCTCCGCGAAGTCCACATCTCCGCTTTCGTCGAAGCCACGCGCGCCAACGCCCGCGCTGCCTTCCGCTTCCTGCGCAAGGCGCCCGGCCTCTCCGCCGCCGTCATCTTCACGCTCGCTCTCGGCATCGGCGCCAACACTGCGGTCTTCTCCGCCATCGACGCTGTCATCCTGCGCCCGCTCCCATTCCCCCAGGGTGATCGGCTCATGGCCATCGGGCAAAACAACACCCGAACCAACGAGCCCCGGACCTCCACCGCGCCCACGCGCCTCGAAGACTGGAACCGCCTCAACCACACCTTCCAGGCCATCAGCGGCTACTACACAGAAGACGAATCCGAGATCTCCGGGCCGCTGCCCGAACGCCTCGAGAACGCCATCGTCGCGCCGCGTTTTCTTCAGGTCTGGGGTATCGCGCCCGACTTGGGGCGCGACTTCACTCCGGCAGAAGAGCACTTCGGCGGTCCCGATGCGGTTCTCATCAGCAGCCGGCTCTGGCATCGCCGCTTCCACGCCGATCCTAATGTCATCGGCAAGCAGCTGCACTTCAGCACACGCGCTTTCACCATCATCGGCGTCATGCCCGCATCCTTCGCCTTCCCCGATCGGGATGTCGACCTCTTCGAGCCCGGCCCGCCCGACGCGCCCGTCGCCCAGGACCGCAGCTCCACCTGGTTCCAGGTCATCGGCCGCCTCAAGGCCGGCGTCACCGCGGTACAGGCATTCGCCGATCTCTCCACCGTACAGCGCCAGCTCGGCGTGCAATTTCCAAAGACCGACCGCGACCTCGCCCTCCGCATGGAGCCCCTCAAGTCCGTCATCGTCGGCGACATCGGCAGCTCCCTCTGGCTCCTCTACGGCGCCGTCACCCTTCTGCTGCTCATCGCCTGCATCAACATCGCCGCACTGCTGCTCGCGCGTACCACCGCCCGCGAGCGCGAAATCGCCCTCCGCTTCGCCCTCGGCGCCACGCGCCGCACCGTCATCACGCAGTTGCTCAGCGAAGTTCTGCTCCTCGCCATGATCGGCTCCATCCTCGGCCTCGCGCTCGCCGGCGGCGCCGTGCAGCTCTTCCACCAGCTCCCCAAAGCCATTCCACGCGCCGAAGAGATCACGCTCAACTGGCGCCTCCTCCTCTACACCTTCTCGAGCGCCCTCGCCGCCACTCTACTCTCCGGCCTCTATCCCGCTCTGCGCAGCACGCGTAGCGAGCTCGCGAACACCCTCGCACAGGGCAGCCACACCCAGGTCTCCACCCGCGGCGGCCTGCAATGGCTGCTGGTCGGCGCACAAGTCGCCTTCGCGGTTACACTTCTCGTCGGCGCAGGACTCCTCCTGCGCAGTTTCGAAGAGCTCGGCCGCGTCTCACCAGGCTTCGCTCCAAGTCACGTCCTCACACTCCAGATCAGCGGCGGCTGGGGCGAAACCGCGGACATGAAGCGCCTCGTCCAGCGTTTCGACAGCGACCTCGACGCACTCCGCGCCGTCCCCGGCGTCGAAGCCGCCTCCACCGCCGCCATGCTCCCCGGCGTTCCAGGCCTGCAGCAAATGGAGCTCGCTGTCGCCGGCCAGGAGCAGAATGACCAGCAGAAGGTCTTCGCCACCTCGCGCTACGTCTCTGACAGCTACTTCCAGACACTTCGCCAGCCTGTCTTGCTTGGCGAAAGCTGCCGCAAGGGCCCGCAGAACCAAACCGTGGTCGTCAACAAGAGCTTCGCCGACCGCTACTTCCCGCAAAGCCCCGCCATCGGCCACACCATCGGGACCCCCTTCAGCGCCTTCGCGCTCTCCGCCATGATCCGCGGCATCGTCGCCGACGCGCGCGACGACGGCCCCAACACTGCGCCTGCGCCTACTGTCTACTGGTGCATCAGCGCACCCGATCCCTCACCGTGGTTTCTCGTCCGCACCAAAGCTGATCCCATGGCGCTCGTCCAGAC
>JBARKD010000555.1:0-6263 GCA_049800615.1 Acidobacteriaceae bacterium
GAGAGGCAGGAGCGAGTTTTTCCGTTCCGGCCGCGCACCGAGGCGCTGCATTCGGCGATTTAAACAACGATGGGAAGATCGATATTGTCGTCACGGTCCTCAACGGGGCGCCCCAGTTACTCATGAATCGGTCTCAGAATCACAATCATTGGATCATTCTGAAGCTGGTTGGCGTGACCGATAATCGGGATGGATTAGGAACACGGGTGAAGATAACGACTGCGAATGGGGTTCAGTACAACGAAGCCACGACAGCCGTGGGCTACAATTCGTCCAGTGACAAGCGGGTATACTTCGGATTGCAGAATGCGACGGTAGTGGACCGAATCGAACTGGTATGGCCCACAGGCGTGAAGCAAGTGCTTCATCATGTGATGGCCGATCAGATCCTGACCATCGTACAAAGTAGCGAGCCTCAAGAGCACCGCTTGTCCAAACTGAATTCCCGGGAGCCCGCGGCCCGAACTATCCATTAGCAGGCTGCTCAAAGAACACAAGGCGACTTCTATGATCTGGCTTCTGGCACTCCAGCTTGCAATTGGCTCAACTGAACATTACGAGCAAGCAAAACAGGATTTCGCTCAGCGGAAATTTTCCGAAGCCGCCAGTGAAGTCAATGCTGCCCTGCATGATAACCCCACCATGGTTCCCGCTCTTGTCCTCAAGGCTCGTTTAGCTGTCTTTGCACATCGTCCGGACGTTGCCAAGAGCTGTCTCATTACGGCCATTTCCGTCGATCCTTCATCCGAAGAGGCGCAGTTCTATCTCGGGGTGCTTTTCTACGAGAAAAATGATTTTAAGCTGGCGATCTCACCGCTTCAGGCAGCCCAAAAACTCTCTCCCACTAGCCCTCTGCCCGTGTTCTATCTCGCAATGACCCATGAAGCTCTGGGAGATCACAACAATGCGTTGGAACTCTACCAACAGGCAGAGAACCTTTCTCCGCAGGCATCGCCGCAAAGTGCGGAGATTGCTGTCGCATATGGAAGATTGCTGGTTTCCCTGGGCCGGACCCAGGACGGTATGGAAAAAGAGCGACGAGCTATCCAGATCGATCCCAAGAACCGCGATGCACACTACGTATTGGCAAAGGGATTGGAATCTGAGGCAGATTTCAAGAATGCCGCGATTGAAGGAGAATTGGCCTTGACTCTACCAGAGGCCAGCGCCAGCGATGCCCAGATTCATTTTCTCCTGGCAAGGGTATACCGGAAGCTGAATAAACCTGATTTGGCAGAGGCACATTCGGAGAAGTTCCTGGCTGCTGAAAAAGAACGGCAGAAATGATATGTACGCCGCGGTTCTTAACCGGGTTAATGCGTGGAAGCCTCGGCGAGAAGATGGCAAGCAACCACATCCGTGTTATGTGGTGAACCCGCCATTGTATTGAGGTGCAGGAGGAATTCGAAATGGCTCGAAGTCCCGGGGCGGGTTTTTCCACACTGACCGAGAGCCTTGGTAAAGCGTGGCAGGTCGGTCACAAAGCGTCCCGCCGCCTCCGTACCTTCCGCGTCCACGCCCGCAAGAAGCAACACCTGACCGTTCTGATCCAGATTCTGCACCAGGGCGACAATCGCGTATGACTCACCCGTCTCACCACCCAGCGCCGTGGGCAAATACTCCGTCATCTCACGGCCAAGGGGGCGAACATTATGGATCAATTCTTGGGAGGCATCCTGGTTGAAGACAAAGCGGAAGTCCAGTTGATCGCTGAAGAGGGCCGTCCAGGGATCGGAGCGCGGACTGCCGAGAAAGATAAAATTGTCATCTGTGTGCAGGTCTGGCATGCGCAGATTGCGCGCCGAGTCTACTCGCAGTTTTTTCGTCAGGCTTTGTCCCAGTGCGGCAATCTCCACCGTGATAGGAGGATCGACTGCTGCCGAAATGCCATCGCGAAGGATCACATTGGAGGCGCGGGTTAGATCGGGTGACAGTGTCTTCGGATCGGGCAGATACTGCCCGTTTGCATAATCGGAAGCCGAAATCGGATGTCCTGTGAGTTCCTGAAGCTCGATCATCGCAGGATCGCTGAAAACAATATGAGTGGGATGCGGCGAATTCACGAAAACCCGCCACGGTGAGCTGCCGAGCAGAGGATTGGGGGTTAGTGCATCGTAGCGTCCCAGCCATCGCCCTCCTGCAAAGAGCCCAACCGCAGAGAGAATCGCAACTGCGGCAATTAACCAAAGTCTCCACCTCGGCTGTCGCTCATCTACCCCGCTGGAAGCCTGGGCTTGATTCGGTTCCTGTGTAGCGCCGTTCGGTGCCTGCGGCAAGTGTGGCGGATCCTCCGCCCGTGCTGCGGGCGCTCCATCCACTGGCAGCCGATTTTCATGTGTGATGACGGGAACGTAGGAGCCCAGAGGAAGCGTAATCCGCAATCCCGAAGTGGCGCCATATTGTCCATAGTGCTGCAGCAGCCGCTTACGCACGTCACTAGCCGTGACCCGCACGATCGCATCTTCGCTTGTATCGTAGTCGGGCAATCTGCCGAACAGCTTCACTCCGATCATCCGCTCCTTGAGACTGTCCAGATGGCCTTCGATTGCCTGTTCCACGACGTAGCGAAGAAACTGGGCACTGCGATGACTTCCTTTGAACGCAGCCCCTTCTGCAACTTCCGCGAGGTGCTTCCGAACGGCGGCGGTATCGGGCTCTTTCTCTGCAGTTCTGGCCTGAGGTGGCCGTTCTTCGCCCGAGAATGAGGATCGCGTTGCCATAGGAGCCAAATGGTAGCACCCTTCGCCTCCCGCGACCTTCGCCCCCGGGATGGCGGGACCTGCCGGACCCTTCCAGGGAGGTTGCTCTGTGACGAGAAGCGCGTTTGAACTAAGCCGCTGGCGCGGCGGACGCTGCTTCAGTGGTGGTCCCTCAGCCTTTTAGGCGGTTTAAGGTTTGGGTCACAACGGAGGCTTTCCGGATCTGTCCGGGGGGCTCAGTGATGAGCGTCCCTACCGGGTCCAAGCGGGTTACTTCTGGAGCGACGAGTGAAGTCAGATATGCGCAAAAACTGAAGGTTCAATTGGCAGTAGGTGCCTCGGCGCGATCCACAACGAACACATCGACGAAATCTCTCGCTGAGACAAGCTTGAGTCCGAGTTGTTCGTGGATCAGGGTCAAGAGGGAAGGTCCATCCGGTTCCAACAGCGCCCGTGCCGCCGATTTTAAGGTGATGTCGTATACTCCCTTGATGCCAGTGTGATCGAGGACAGGTAGATCTATGCCGCGAAGCTCGGTCAATTGCCTCGCGAAGTCAGTCATCGACACGTTGGTGAAAACAAAACCTCCGTCCACCACTCGTGGAAGTGTCTCTTTCGGGTACGAAGGCGGGAGTGAATCCGTCTTGTCCCCAGGAAGCCTAGGGCCGTCTTTAGCCACCACAAGTTCGTACACTGAAGTGCGCTTCTTCTCACGATGAAGCTCGACCCTGAATCGGGTTGCAAGCATATCCTGAAGCATCAGTCGGAGTGAGTCGACATCGGTTGGTGCACCCGCTCGGGCACGAACATCATAGCGCCTGCCATCTAGCATGCTCCGACCCGCAAGCTGGTAGTGCTCCAGCCCGTAAGCCCATTCCACCATCTCAGGCAGATCGATATTCCGCATCGTGAGGCTGTCTGCTGCGTATTGAATCTCCGAGCGTGACGCCTTCACCGCCCGCCTCCTGCCCTGTTGATGGTCGGACGGATGCCACCTCAAATGCAGTATGCGATCCATGCGACGACTGTCCGTGTGCTGGCGCCATGAGCAGTAAAAGGATGAGTGGCCGGCTCAGATACCGTGTGCAAAGCGCGTTGCCTATCATGGAGGCAATCTTACCGCTGTTCCGCGAGGCCGTGCCCATTAACCTCGACTCGTTGATTCGGCACCATTGGGCGGCTTAAATAGAAGGGTGCCATCCTTAAGCCAAGCCATCGGACAGCTCGGATAAAGTGCGAGGACACCATTGAATGGTCGAGCGACTGCCACATCCACGAACTTTTTGAGGTTCTGGTGGAATTCGCCTCTGCGATTGTCCGGCACCAGTCTGAACGAAGTGGTCGTCCCGTCAAGAATATCTTTCTCCCCCGTAGTGTAAGAATCAGCTGCGGAAAGAAACTCATTGAATATTCCCACCGCTCGGCGAGCGCCATAAGTGTGAACTAGAGAATCGATCCAGAGAAATTCCGGCATGAGGTCGCGCTGCCAGAAAACCTGCTTAGGCTTTAGCCCATGTTGCTGAAGCGGGGGGATGAGGCGCTTCCCCTCTCGCCTGTGCGCGGCGAGCTTAGAGCGAAAGATCTCCGAGGTCCTGTCTGTCCCGCATCTCCCGCATCTCCTGTCGTATCCAGAACCTCAGAGGAGAATAGCCACATACGGATGCGGGCGGTGCGAACCTAGTAGGGCCCGTGTTCGACCGGCTGCCGGAACGACCGTTTTCTGTTTTGGAATAGTCCGGCTCGGTCACGAGTTCACGGTATACTTGCCGACATATCAGGACTTATCGGCCTAGGGAGAGCGCCCTTTGCACTAAGCCGCAAACGCATCACGGAATGCTTTTGTGACGTTTTGAACAAAGTCATGGACACCGAAAGAGATGTCCATGACTAGCCGCATGCAGGAGGATCTCCGGCTACCCAACTTACCTGAACAAACGATTCGGCGCTAAACCCCTATCGTTGCCGAGTTCGCGAAGTACTTCCATAAGTCGCCCGGTCAACTGGGCCCCGATCACGTTCGCACGTTCTTGCTGTATCTGCTCCACGAACGCAAGCTTGCGGGGCGTACCGTTCAGGGCATTCGGCCAGGCGCTGAAGTCCCCTTACAACCAGATCCCCTTTCAAACCGCGTTTGATCCTTCCGGACCAACGTTCACTTCACTGCCAAGAGTCGTCCAATGTCAACTCGTAGAGCATACCTCCGCTGTTGTTGTAACCGGCGGGGCTGCCGTTGCCGCCGTAGACGGCTATTCCGATGAGCTTGTTCCCGTCCAACACCAGGCCTTCATCAGGGAACGCACCGTCGTCATTGGCTCCTGTTGTTGCATTCGTTGCACTGAAGGTGTGCAAGACCTCAAAGCAGCCGTTTTCCGTTAGGGCGTAAATCACGCCGTTGCCATTCGCGCCTCCGGCCTCGGTGTTCGAGTTGAGAGTCCCATGTGGCCCGAGAGCTAGCCGGCCACCTGGGCTCGCCCCGTCCCCATTCTGGCCGACAGAGTTCACGGCGCTGAAGTCGTGGACCACCTCGACGACCCCTGGGTTCGAGAGGGAATACCTGAACACGACACCATTGCCATTTGTTCCGCCGTGAAAGGCCGCCCCATAAAAGACGCCGGGTCTCGGTTCGACAAGCGGCTCGTAGCAGTCGGCGCCATCCATGTTCTCGCCGCTCGCGTTCGTCTGGCTGAAAGTGTAGAGCACTTTAATGTCCTGCCCCGATGGCGCCATCCGGTACAAGATCCCTGAAGGCAAAGGCCCGGCGGGCAGCGAGGTAGCCGGCCACACCGCGCAACCATATAGGTATCCGTCCATCCCCTGCAGCAGCGACGCTGCGTGGCCTTCGTCGGCGGTGAACGGGTGTACGACCTTAAAGTTGCCCTTGCCGTCTATCGTCCACGCAACCCCACAACCAGGTGTGAAAAGGCAAGTGTTTGGCCCGCCTAGCCTGGTGGTTCCGTAAAGGTTGCCGTCCTTGTCGACGACCATTGCGCGCAGTGGATAGGCTCCGTCCTGATTGTTTCCGTTCGCATCCAGGGCGCTGAAGGTGTACACCACGGTGAACTCACCGGACGTGGTGATTTTGAAGATCGTGCCACTGCCGTTCTGGCCACCGAAAGAGGCCATGCCGTAAATCACGTCGCCGGGGCCGCGCGTCAGTGCCATGCCAGGAGTGGCTCCGTCCGCATTCTCTCCGTTCGCATTCAGCGTGGTAAAGGTATGCAGGACTATGTATTGATGCTTGTCCCGGTCGAACCGGTATATCACTCCGTTGCCAAACTGGCCGCCGACACTGGTCATCCCGTAAATGGCACCGTCCGGGCCGAGCACCGGCAGGGTGTCTGGTTCAGACCCGAGAGCGCTGGTGAAGGTTGTTGCGGCTGGGGCTTCGAACTTATAGAGGGTCGTGAACTTTACGTCATCGGCGTGTGCGCTTGACGCGTGAGCAGTTGTGAACAGGCAGACAACCGCGCAGGCCGCGATGGGGAAGCATGTAGAGTGCTTGATCATTGGTGGCTCCCTTTGAGTTAGCAGGTTGAGGAACGGGGCCGCAAGAGAACCAAGCAG
>JBARKD010000556.1:0-5636 GCA_049800615.1 Acidobacteriaceae bacterium
GTTCGACTTGGTTGAGCCAAGAGGAATAGGTCGGTGTGTAGTGGACTTGGAAGCGAGGTCGTTGGGCCAACCATGCACGCACTTTGGCATGCTTGTGGGTGGCGTAGTTATCCACGATCAAATGCACCTCCAGATGTTGAGGAACGGCACCATCGATGCGTTTGAGAAAGCTAAGAAATTCCTGGTGTCGATGCCGGGGCTTGTAGTCGGTGAATACGGTTCCAGTGGCGATATCGAGGGCAGCAAACAGGGTGGTGGCGCCATGGCGGACGTAGTCATGCGTGACACCCTCTACGTAGCCCAATCCCATGGGCAGCACAGGCTGCGTGCGACTGAGGGCCTGGATCTGCGACTTCTCATCTACCGCCAGCACGATTGCGTGGTCTGGAGGGTTCAGGTACAGGGCGACGATATCGCGCACCTTCTCCACAAAAAACGGATCGTTGGACAGCTTGAAGCTCTTGCTGCGATGGGGCTGCAGAGCAAAGGTCTGAAATACCCGGTGAACGGTGGATTTCGACAAGCGGTTGGCTTCCGCCGCCTGTCGGACGCTCCAATGTGTACCGGCAGGCGGTTTGGCTTTCAACGTGCGCCGCAACAACGAGGCTACCTTATCGTCAGAAATGGTACGCGGACGCCCAGGCCGCAACTCATCATAGAGGCCCTGGATGCGGTCCTTGACGAATCGCTGCCGCCATTTGCCCACCGTAGTTTTCGACCAACCCAGGCGCGCGGCGATGTCCAAATTGGACAGTCCGTCACTAGACCAAAGCACCAGTTTGGCCCGCGATACCAGCGTATGCGGAAGGCTGCGCGAAGCTGCAAATCCGCTCAATTCCTCCCGCTCTTCCGCACTCAGTTCCAGAGTAGGTTTGGGACGACCTAGCAACATATCTTAAGGATATGCTGCAAATGACCCTATGGGAAGTTATTTATGGGACACAACACTAGGTGTAGACGAGCGACATTGTCAGCCGCTCGCCCGACCGTTTTTCCTACTGGTCACTATGGAACGAAGGGTTGCTGAAGCTGCGATAAGTCTCTTTAACGACATATTCAGTAGTATCCGGCTGACAGGGATTTTCGATAGAAGCTGGGGGCAAGGCCGAATCGTCGGGTAAAGGAGATGGTGAAGTGAGCATGGCTGCTAAAGCCACATGCAAGGGCGATGTCGATAAGTGACATTGAAGCGGAAGTAAGCAACTTCTGCGCTCGTCGCAGCCGTAACTCGAGAAGGTGGCTATGGGGCGTGACCCCCATTGCGGTTTTGAATATTCTCATGAAATGCGCTCGACTGTATCCGCTCTCTGCGGCAAGTGTGGAAAGCGAGAGACCCGAATCCAACTCCTCATGCATTCTTTCGAGTACACGGCGCAGAAGGTGGCGGGGGAAGGGTGGATCGGCTGGGGGCTCTTCCTGCGGCAACAAACGAGACACAAAGAGGAGTCGCGTTCCGAGCTCCATGAAGAGAGACTCGGTTCTTATTGCGTCGCATCCTCGCCCATTAGCTGCTCCGCGGATCACCGCATACATGAGCTCTCGGAGTACGTTGTCGTCAGTGCCGTGCAACGACTGGAATGGTCCCCTTGGCCGCCGATCCATCTCCAGTTCCAGATCATGAAGAAAGCGAGGTGGAACAGAACAGACCAACGCGGTTTGATCTTTCCTCGTTCGGACCGCCGAGCGTGTGCCTGGAGTCAGGGTCGTTATTGTTCCAGGAGGCTTCAAGTAGCTTGCGAATGATCCCTGTCTCGCTTCCATTTCGCCGACAGACGGCGTCTGTTCCCAAAGCATAAGGTAATGCTGATCGATTGCCTGAGTTGATTTAGGGCCGGCTTTCAGGATATGACGTTCGATCCTCAACCCGTTCCAATGGAGCGATGATCCAGGAGCGGAGGCAAGCTCGGAACTTGCGAGCATATTCAAAATCGGATCGTGAGCCATGACACTTGTCTCTACTGAGATGATGCGATTCGACATTCGGTTTTCTTTTTTTTTTGCGCAATGTCTGAAAGATCGTCCGCCGGTCAGCCGCTGTACTCATTGAGGACTTGATCTTCCGAGAACCAGACGAGAACGCATGAGCGCCGTGTTTAATCCTTTAGGATCATCTCTCATTCCGGAATGCTAACGGGAACAGCCGCACCCTCGTGGCATTCCACGGAAAGGCTATAGCACGCCTGCAAGCTCTCGTGAAGCTTCGTCAAATCTTGTTCTTCGCTTTCTTCCAAGCCATGTAGTGAGACTTTTTCGCAAGCACGACCTGCGGCAAAGGTAAATACTGGCGATGTCGCTGCGGTCGTTTCGACCAAAGTGAATGCAAATCGATCAAGGAGAGATCTCTCCATGAAGAATGATCAGAGCACGGCATTCCGTGAGAGCGTTCCAAATAGCCACGGATCGGTATCAAAGATGGACAGACTGAAAAACAAATGCGCTCTTGTGATGGGAGCAACAAGTGGGATCGGCCAAACTTGCGCCGAGATGTTTGCTCAGCAAGGAGCTCGCGTCGTGTTGACGGGTCGCCGAGTGGCCCAAGGTGAAGCTGTAGCACGCAGTATCGTCGCTGCGGGCGGCGATGCGGCATTCCAGTTGTGTGATGTGACAGAGCCAGAGTCGGTCGAGCAGGCCGTCCGCCAGACTATAGACCGTCTGGGGCGGGTTGACATCCTGCTCAATAACGCAGGTGGCTCGGGCAACGCGGACGGACCGGTGACAACCGCCTCTCTTGACGAGTTCTGGAATAAGATGCGTGTCGATCACTTTGGCACGTTTCTCGCCCTTCGCTTCGCGATCCCCGAGATAATCAAATCTGGGGGTGGATCGGTAATCAACATGGTATCGATGGCAGGCTTCGGAAATGTGACTTTCGGGCGTTCCGCCTATGCCTCGTCGAAGGCGGCCGTCATGAATCTGACTCGGAGCACAGCGCACGCCTTCGCTAAGGATCGAGTCCGAGTCAACGCCATCGCGCCAGCAGGAGTCGGTACTGAACGAATCAAGAAGATGTTAGCTGATCGACCGGAGGCCAAGACTGCAATTGCGGCTCAGCAATTTGGTCTGATCGAGCCCGACGACATAGCGTACGCGGCGGTCTTCTTAGCGTCCGACGAGTCCCGCATGATCACTGGCCACATACTCCCCGTGGATGCAGGTTCATTCGCCGATTGAGCAAAACGGCACCGGAGGACTCGTTCAGATCCTCACGATCTTTCCGCGGCTTCAACGAGCGCCAAAATCAGAATGACTGAAAGATCAGGTTTTGGGAAACTTCCTGCGGCTGACCTTTGCAGGCTGCGACTCGCAGATCATCGCCTTCCACGCCCGGGCGGCGTTGGAAAGGTAGCCGCCACGTCGCCAGATGAGCGCCAGGCGCCATTCCATCTGCGGATCATCAATGGCTAACGCAGTTACCCCACGGTGTGAAAACTGTTCGGCAATCATCTCCGGCAGGATTGCGACCCCTACATTCGCTGCGACGAGCTCAACAATGAAGTCTACCTGACTGGAGCGCGCAGCGACTTTCGGAGCAAAGCCTTGGCGCTTGCACGCCTCTGCAATGCGCTTATTCAGTACAAATCCGCTTTCGAACAAAATAAAAGGGACATTGCTCAGCATTCGAATTCCTACCGTTTTCCTTTTTGCCAGGACATGCGTGACAGATGTCAAGAGTTTCAACGGTTGCCGCGCTATGGGCTGTGACTCAAACTCCGGATTCAAGGGTAAGATCGAAGCGGCTAAGTCGATGTCACCTGCGAGGAGTAGTTCTTCCAATCGGTGACCACCATGCTCGAAGAGTTGAATCTCGATGTCGGGATACTGCCTTCGGAAGAGAGCAAATGACTTTGCAAACAGGATGCCTCCCATCGATGGCAGTCCGAGACGAAGTTTCCCTCGATTCAGGCCCCGCAACTCCGACAGCTCGGTTACGAGATCTTTGGTTTCGGTAAGAATGGAGGTCGCGCGCTTGTAAACAATTTCGCCGGCATCGGTAAGACGGCTGTTTCGGCCGTTCCGCTCAAGGAGCAAGATGCCGAGTTCATCTTCCAGTTGTTTTACGGCCTTGCTCACTGCCGACTGTGTGGCAAACAACTCCTTTGCCGCCCCCGAAAATGTTGTCCTACGAACGACCTCCACCAGTGCCCGCAGATTTCGCAACTCCATTCCTATTCCTTTCAGGAATCTATTGTATTCCAACACGTCTTCGTGGGAATACATCAACGGATTTAGATTGATAGGGGAGGGAGCGAGATGCGAGGGGCCAAATTATCTGCGATCAAGACAAATCAAATGCATGTCGCCTTCCAGGTATTGCTTCTCATCGGGTTCTGGCTTCTGGGCGAAATTGTGGTGCGGGCGATCCACTTGCCGATACCAGGCGGCATTGCCGGAATGTTTATCGTTTTGGGGCTTCTGATGTCGCGAAAACTGGATGTGACCTGGCTTCGACTGGGCTCCGAGTGGCTGCTTGCAGAGATGCTCCTCTTTTTCATCCCCGCGGTCCTTGTCGTGCTAGATCATCGGGAGTTTCTTGGGATCGTTGGTCTGAAGATCTTTGTCGTTATTGTTCCCGGAACGATTCTTGTCATGACGATCACCGCCTTCACTGTAGATATCTGGCAGCGCTTGGAGCACGGGGCTGGAGGCCATCATGAAGTGGACTGAGCTCCCCGTCACGGCATTCATATGGTCCAGCGCGACGATTCTACTTTACTTCCCGAGTCGGCAGTTGCACCGGCGCACACCGAAGTGGTGGAATTCTCCTTTGATGCTCACTCCCATGCTCCTTGCCGCGCTTGCAGTAGAGCTTCACATCGGTTACGCGAAGTACATCAGAGCCACGCACTGGCTAGTCTCACTATTGGGAGCGGTCACAGTTGCTTTTGCGATTCCAATCTATGAGCAACGCAAGATGATCTCCGCAAAGTGGAAGATATTGATCATCGGTCTATTTGTTGCGCTACTCATGTTCGAACACCGCCGAGTACGGCGACTACACTGCAGGTCCGCGTATCGCCACGAATGAGACCCGCAACGCAATGAAGAAGTTGCTGACTGAAATTCAGGATGGCACCTTCGCCAGGAACTTCATCGAAGAAAACAAGACTGGCCGTAAGAAGTTCGATGAGATTCGGCGGCAGGAAGCCAGGCACCCCGTCGAAGAAGTCGGCAACAGGTTGCGCGCGTCCATGCCCTTTCTCAAGCCGGTCACGGTAAAAGGCCTATAGGCACAGGCTGCATCTGAGCGGAAATTCCTACGGGCATGAAAATCTTTGCCCATGTGTCAAGGTCGGAGCAAAACCAGTCCACTGGGGCGGAGTAAATGTAGGCCAGTAGATTGGTGTTGAGTTGTTGCGAGGTATGCGGAGTAGAAGGGCCTGTGGAGCGTAGCGAAAGAGGCCATTCTACCCCAAGGCGCGTTCGGTTAGGTTTCGTCAAATCTTCCTCTTCGCCTAACCCCATTAGTGAGACTTTTTCGGAAGCCCGATCTGGGGAAAAAGCGAATACTGACAATGGTGCTGCGATCTTACCGTACCTCAGTCCCGAAGCAATCCGCTCGATCCTCCGTTTCTTCGAGAGGACGCCTTCCGCAGATAAGCAAAGAGAGGGTCAGAATGACGAACGTGAGCCGGAGA
>JBARKD010000557.1:0-2342 GCA_049800615.1 Acidobacteriaceae bacterium
ACTGGGACGCGAACCCACATCCGAAGAAATCGCTAAGAGAATGGACATTCCCGTCGCGAAAGTGCGCAAAGTGCTCAAGATCGCGCAGGAGCCAATCTCGCTCGAAACTCCGATCGGCGAAGAGGAAGATTCGCATCTCGGCGACTTCATCGAAGACCGCGCAGTCGTTTCACCGGCAGAAGCCGTGATCAACGTGAACCTCAAGGACCAGACTGGACAGGTCCTGCGCACCCTGACTCCGCGCGAGGAAAAAGTCATCAAGATGCGCTTCGGCCTCGAAGATGGCAGCGAGCACACCTTGGAAGAAGTCGGCCAGTCGTTCGCGGTCACCCGTGAACGCATCCGCCAGATCGAAGCCAAGGCGCTGCGGAAACTGCGTCATCCCTCCCGCTCGCGCAAGCTGCGGGCGTTCATGGACGGGGTTAGGGACTAAGTCAAAAGTCTGAAGTCAGATTGCAAATAGGGGGCGCGAGCGAATCGCGCTCCCTATTTGCTGGGGCACGCACGCTCTTGTGCCAGCGCTTGACTCCATCAGAAGTCAACTGTACAGTTCGAATTACTGAACTGGAGAGTTGATCATGCTGAGGACCGGCAACAACGGCGGAATCGTGGTTTCTGCACTGCACGCCCGCGCTAATTTTGGCAAGCTGTTGCGGCGGGTGGCGGACGAGCGCCGGTCGCTTGTCATCGCAAAGCGCGGCACGCCGAAAGCGGTGCTCCTGAGCATCCGGGACTATGTGCGCCTCGCCGCCCCTGAGCCGGAAGTGCTCAGGCTGATCGGAGATGAGTCCCGGCTCAAGGGAACGGCCACGCTCACCTCGCACCAGATTGACCGGGTCATCAAGACCGTCAGAACGCAAAAACCGGCGCGTAGATGATCGCGCTCCGGTTGGTCGTTGATACAAACATCCTGGTATCGGCGGCTCTGAAGCCAGACGGGCTTCAACGCACCGTGCTCGTGCTTGCAATGACGAAGCCCGCCCGCCTGTGCGTTACCAACGCCATTCTTTCGGAATACCGGGAGGTCCTTGCTCGCCCGGAATTCAAGATCCGAAGAGGGCTTCGCCAGCAACTCCTTCAGTTCATCAAGAACCACTCACAGTTGGTTCACCCTGCACGCATGCTCGAGGTCGCAACGGATCTCGACGACAACAAGTTCCTGGAATGCGCGGACGCCGCCCGTGCCGATTACCTGATCACTGGCAACCGGCGGCATTTCCCCGAGTTCTGGAAGAGGACCAAGATAATCACATCGCGCGAATTCATCAGCGTCGTAGCCCCACACCTCATCCCGTAGCGAGAGGCTTGTGTCACGACTTATTGATCTCAAACTGATCATCAATAAGTCGTGACAACTCTCTCGACGGGCGCGGCATTTCTCTTATGCCGCCGCCTGCTTCCGTTCCTGGATGAAAGCAAGAAGATCCCCATTGATTTGGTCCGCGTTGGTTGTGGGCATGCCATGCGGGAAGCCTGGATAGACCTTCAGCGTCGCGCCCTTCACAATTTTCGCCGACATCAAACCCGCGGCGCCGATAGGCACGATCTGGTCATCGTCGCCATGCATCACCAGCGTCGGCACATCGAACTTCTTAAGATCCTCCGTGAAGTCCGTTTCCGAGAAGGCCTTGATGCAATCGTAGTGAGGCTTCATTCCTCCCAACATGCCTTGCAGCCACCAGTGTTCCCGGATACCCTCCGAGATCTTTGCCCCCGGCCGGTTGTAGCCGTAGAACGGCAGCGTGATGTCCTTATAAAACTGCGGCCGATTTTTTACCATCTCCGCTCGTAGGCCATCGAACACTGAAATAGGCAGGCCGCCAGGATTCTTATCCGTCTTCAGCATCAGCGGCGGCACCGAACTTATAAGGACTGCCATGCCGACTCGCTTTGAGCCATGCCGCCCAATGTAACGGGCAACTTCTCCGCCGCCCGTGGAGTGGCCTACGTGAATGGCGTTCTTCAGGTCAAGTTTTTCAGTCAGAGCCGCCAGATCGTCGGCATAGGTATCCATGTCGTTGCCATCCCAGGTTTGCGTGGAACGCCCGTGCCCTCGCCGGTCATGCGCGATCACTCGATAGCCGCGCTGCCCGAAGAACAACATCTGTCCGTCCCAGTCGTCCGCCGTGAGCGGCCAGCCGTGACTGAATACGATCGGCTGCCCTTTTCCCCAGTCCTTGTAGTAAATCGTTGTGCCATCTTTTGTGGTGATAGTGGGCATTATTTATCTCCTTAGTTTTACCGATTCAGTCTACCCGATTTTGTTTTTCGATTTTGGTTTCAAGAAACGAGCGAGACAACAACCAGTTGTTCCGGTGAGTCCCCTAAGCACTTCCTCGGAC
>JBARKD010000558.1:0-3100 GCA_049800615.1 Acidobacteriaceae bacterium
CGAGATTTGGTTACGTGATGGGGGGTCAGCAGCGCGCCCAGGATTCCATCCTGGGGTATTTTCAGCCGTCCCTTCGGGACTTAGTGCGCGGTTGACGGCGGGGCTGAAAAAGCCCGCCCCTTCAAAACCAAAGGGCGGATTCCTACTGGACGAGTTGCGTGGAAGGATCAGCATGCTCGGTGCCGGCGAAGAAACGGCTGCTGTAAAGAGCCAGCGCGAAAAGGAGGTAGGCGGCGAGGAGCAATCCCCAGAAGCCCGCTTTGCCTTGCGGCTGCACAGGCCGGTGCTGTGCGCGCACCAAGCGCCGGCCACCGAACCAGCAAATCAGGGTAAGGATCGGAGGCATGATGACACCGAGAATGATCTGAGTACGCAGGGACAGATCGTCGAAGAGCATCGTTGTCTTCTATTCTGGCATTAAGGTAAATCAGGATTGGGCGCTGCGAACGATGTATAAAGAGTCGGGCAGTCAAATAACGCGAGGACGAGGCGGATTGTGAGCGTAAATCGCAGGGCGTTTTTAAAAGAACTTAGCCTGGGAACCGCGGCGCTGGGGCTTTCGCCGTTCAGCGCCGGAGCGGCCCAGGCGCAGCAGTCTTTCGCAATGTGGAAGCCTCGAGTGGGCATCCTGGTCAACTATTCCCCGGCCAACGTGGCGTATGCCGTGCGAGAGGGCTTTACGAGTATCGGATTCTGGGCCCAGCCCAAAAGCAATCTTGCTCCCGGAGCTGTTACGGATGCAAAGCTGGACCAGATCCGGGAGGATATACGGCAGTCGGGACTGTATTGTTCTGTCCTGGGAGTGACTGCCAACCATATCGATCCGGATCCGGTGAAACGCAAGGCGGTGAACGAGCACACGGCCGGGGTCATCGAGATTGCCGGCAAGCTTGGGATTCCCAACATTGGGACGATGTCAGGCAAGGATGCAAGCAGGACACTCGAAGAGCAGGCGGGTGAGATCCAGCGCGTCTACGAGGAAAAGTATTTCCCGCTATGCGAAAAGTACAAGGTCCGGCTGGTTTGGGAGCCCTGGCCGAATGGGCCGAATGTGGCGACCGGGCCGATCGGCTACGAAGCGCTCTTCAAAGCGTTTGGCAACTCGCCGTACGTGGGGATCCAGTTCGATCCTTCGCACTATCTCCGGCAGTTCATGGATCCGTACCAGGCGGCGCGCGATTGGGTGGACAAAATCTATGATGTGCACCTGAAAGACACGGAAATACGCTACGACGTCCTGAGCCGCGTGGGCATCAATCCGCCAAGTCCGGTGAAGTGGTGGAGGTACAGAATTCCCGGACAGGGACTGATCGACTGGCCGAAGTTTTTCACCGTGCTGATGGACCATGGTTATAGCGGGGCCATGAATATCGAGCACGAAGATGAAACCTACCATCCCGGATACAACGGCCCCCCAGCGAGCGATGATATCAACGACGGATACAAAACCGGTTTCCGCCTGGGGCTAAGGTTTTTGCGGCAGTATGTCGCAGTGTGAACGGCGTCAACATTATGAAAATGACCCATGGGCCCCAAGACGCATTTCGCTATCCGGCAAAGCGGCGGAGCCTTGCTTGCCTGCTGGTGTGCGGGCTGCTGGGAGCGATTTCTTCTACGCGCGCGCAGGGCAAAGATCACGCGGATTTGACGGTGATCCACGGGACGGTGGTGACAATGAACGGGCAGCGCCGCGTTTTGCAGGATGGCGCCGTGGCCATCCAGGGGGACACGATTGCCGCTGTCGACTCCAGCGCACAGGTCGACGCCAGATTCGAATCCAGTAAAGTCATCGACGCGCGGGGCGCGCTGATCATGCCGGGGCTTATCAATGCGCATACGCACATGAGCATGAGCCTGTTTCGCGGCCTGGCCGACGATCTTGCGCTGGACGACTGGCTGCACAAGTACATTTTTCCGGCGGAGAGCCGTTACGTTGACCGCGATTTCGTCACCTGGTCCACGCGCCTGAGCTTGCTGGAGATGTTGCGTGGCGGAACAACCACGGTTGCGGATATGTATTATTTCGAAGAGGAAGTGGCGGAAGCGGCCAAAGCCGCGGGCATGCGGGCCGTGCTGGGCGAAACGGTCATCGGCTTTCCGTCTCCCGACAGTAAGACACCGGCGGCGGCGCTGGCCTACACGGAGAATTTTCTGAAGCATTGGCAGGGGGACCCGCTCATCACGCCCGCGGTTGCGCCCCACTCGATCTACACCTGCTCCGAGCAGTTACTCAAGGATGCGGCATCGCTCGCCCGGAAGCACCAGGCGCCGATTCTGATCCACACGGCGGAAGCTCCTTTCGAGAACGAGCAGAGCCGGAAGGAACATGGATTGAGCACGGTGCAGTATTTGGCGCGGATTGGCCTGCTGGGACCTGACGTTCTGGGCGCGCACTGTATCTGGGTGGACCAGGCGGACGTGCAAACGCTGGCCCACTTTGGTGTGGGCTGTTCCTACAATCCGTCGAGCAACATGAAAACAGCCGCGGGTACGGCGCCGGTCCTGGAGTTGCTTGCAGCCGGGGTGCCAGTCGGCATCGCAACCGACGGAGCCGCCAGCAATAACAACCAGGACATGTTTGAAGAGATGGACCTTGCGGCGAAGCAGCAGAAGCTCGCGCGCATGGATGCCAAAGCCTTGCAGGCCGTCCAGGTCGTGGAGATGGCGACGATTACGGGGGCAAAGGCGCTGCATCTGGAGCGGCAGATCGGGTCGCTTGAGCCAGGCAAAAAAGCAGACCTGATCGTAGTGGACACCACTGCACCGCACGCCACGCCGATGTACAACGTCTACTCGGCAATTGTCTACTCACTGAAGGCAGCCGATGTCAGGACGACGGTGATAGGGGGCAAGGCGGTCATGGAGGATCGGCGGATGACTACGCTCGATGAGCCCGCGATCCTGGCCAAGGCGACACAGTATGCTTCGCAGATCGGCGCGTCCTTTGCAGCCGGGACCCACTGAGAACCCTCAGAACTTGTCTCATATATGGGTCTGCGGCTTCTGGTTGGACCCTGAGCCCCGCTTCGAGGGCGGGTCTCATGCGCGGCCTCTCCGAAATTTGTCTATTTATGAGACCAGTTCTCAGGGCTTGCCCCCG
>JBARKD010000559.1:0-18866 GCA_049800615.1 Acidobacteriaceae bacterium
GTGTCGAACAGCGAAGCTAACTGATCGGACGTAAGCTGACCCAAGCCAACGAAATCACGTATACCTGGATACTGGCCCACGCAGATCAGACTTAATTCGGACTCCTTTCTTTTCCGTCGACTGAACCAATCCAGTAGTTTGATCAGGATCAGTTGATCTGAAAGACGATGATCAAGCCACAGGATAATCTCCTGGTGTTTAGGCGCTTCATCGAGTGTGAGCGAGGATGCCTCTAACCAAGCGAGTGCATGCTCTGGCGCAAAACCACGCTCTCGGACAAGGAATTGCGAGCGGACATTGCGCCATGATTGAGGATCGAGTCCAGCAGGTGCCGGCCCCTCGTACAGTAAATCGCCATATATTCCTATTTCACCAGGTACAGTTGCCTGGCGAAGGGTTCCGGCCACAGATTCTCCGTCGACGATGTGCAGCATAGGAGCCTTTCTGAGATCTTGTTCTTTCAGAACATCTTGCAGCGCGGGGAGTACCTCCGCGGCATAGTCGACCAGTAGAGGCTCCAGTCTTTGCCTTGCGCGCGTAACGAGTGATCGAGCTGTGCCTTCCGTCACGCCGATGGCCTCAGCGACTTTACGGTGGTTCAAGCCGTCCATGTGAAACATGGTCAGTGGCACGCGGTAGCGAGGAGGCAGAGTCGAAACCGCCTGCCAGACCTTCTGCCGAAGTTCGATGCTCTCCATCGCTTGTAATGCGGATTCGGACCTCGCCGAGGTCGCGAACAGTGTCAACTCGGTCTCATGATCAGCGAGCCGATAGAGATCCGGCCGGAACGCTCGTAGCCAGTCAATCGATACGCCAAAAACGATGCGACGAACCCAAGGGCCAAATTTCCTGGGATCGCTCAAGAGGTCAAAATTTAGCCATGCGCGAAGGAACGTTTCCTGAGCAATATCCTCAGCCTCGGAACGATCGCCCAAGAGAATACAGGCCAGGCCGTATATTTGGCGCTGATACCGATTAACCAGGTCGCCGAAGGCTTGCCGGTTCCCGGCGCGTGCTGCATTAACGAGTTCGGCGTCCGAATTCGGGTCCATTCGACCTCCATAGATTAGTCGAGTGATCTGCGAAATACGCTGCAAAAGGAAAGTCGACTTTCCCTATTCCGCGTAATTCATTTCGAACGCGAACAATCCTCCAAATCTCAGTCCCAACGAATTCTCACTGGGAGCATCGTCAGATGCGGAATCGAATTCCTTCATTTTCTGGTCTTGTAACGCGGGCCATGAATTGGTATCTTGGTCCCTGTCTAAGTGACAGGAGGGTAAGGCGTGAATCGGCGATTTCCATTACGGATCTCGGCCGCACTGCTTTGTGCCTTGACCGCATGTGCAGCGCATGCCTCTCCGCCGGCCTGTCTGAATGCTTCCGAAAGCTCTCTTCCTCTGCCGAGTACGGTTCCCCCCAGTGAATTCGTCTCCTTCGAAATGCAGGTGCTCGACTTCCTTCAGTCGCAGCAATATCTCCAGCTAAGTTGGTGTACGGACAAAGAAATCCGCAATACAGGTCCATTTAAGGATGGCGTTTCCTACGGCACTCACCCCGCGGTAAAAGTCTACTATTCACCTAAATATATACGCTGGCTCGCGGGCGGGAGGGAAGGCTCTCCTCCCGATGGGGCCATGGTCATCAAGTCTCAGCTTCCGCCTCCCGCAGAAAGGTATAGCTCATCCTCGCCCACTCCGCAGGATTGGACCGTCATGATCAGGGACTCCAGGTCGACCAAGGACGGCTGGTTCTGGGGAGAGTGGTATGTGGGCATGACCTTCGACAACGATCAGTATCCTTTTAACTACCCCACTGCGGGTTACGCTCTTTATTGCCTCCGTTGTCACAGCTCCGCTCAAAGTGAATACACATTTGCGTCGCTATCCAATATCGAAGGCTTTCCCGGCAAGCCACTTACCTACCCGGTCGACGATTCATGGCAATCGTTGCTAGGCAGTGGTTATCATGGGCCCTCACCTCCCTCGGAGGCGACGCTTCTAGCGTCCGGGCCCGCTTCCCAAGAGTTCCTTAAAACATACACCGCCATTTCTGACGTGCCGGCTGCCAAGGTGCAAGACCTGCCGTCGGAAACATACGACCGGGTATTTTCGAGTGCACACGGTCCGGGACAGTTTCTAACTTCCGATCAATGCATGAGCTGCCATAGCGGACTCAATGGACCGTTCGGGCCGATAATGTTTCTTTCCACCGGTCCGTACACGAATGGCGCCTATCCCGGTTACAACATCTCCCCTTATGGCGAATGGCGATGGTCGCCGATGGGTTTGGCTGGCCGTGACCCGATCTTCTATGCCCAGATGGATAGCGAACTCACGTTTGCGAAAACCCAGCCCGCCAACCCAAGCCAGCTCATTGTAAACACCTGCGTAAGCTGCCACGGAGTGATGGGCGATCGCCAGATCGATATCGATCAGCCAACGAATCAAAACTTCAACCTGGATTATGTGACGCTCATCGATCGGAGCAGTCCGCATTTTAAGTATGGAGCATTGGCGCGCGACGGAGTGAGCTGCCAGGCGTGTCACCACATGGTGCAAGACGACTATCCCAGTGGGGAAGCTCCATTGAAATACTTTTTAGAGAATTCCATTACCGGCCGCTTCCAGGTAGGTCCTGCCGACAAAGAATATGGCCCTTTCAAGAGCGATACCGTGGTTACCTGGCCGATGAAAAATGGCTTGGGCATAACTCCCGGGCACAACGCATATCTCAAGAGCGCGCGGTTGTGCGGAAGTTGTCACACCATTCAGCTGCCGGTAATCGACAGCCCGGTTCCAGACACTTTCAGTATCGAGCAGGCTACCTATCTGGAATGGCTTAATAGCAAATACCAAAATGAGTTTGGGTCGGGGGATGCAGGCGCCCGCACCTGCCAAAGCTGCCATATGCCTTCCGGAATCCACAACCAGGATGTCAATATCGACCAGCTCCAGGAGAAGATCGCTACCATTGAAGACAGCACGTATCCGATTACAACCGGCCGCGTGCCTGATTCTGAGATCCGCGTAACCCAACGAGATACCGGCTATGTGCGCCACACCTTTCAGGGGCTTAACGCCTTCCTGCTCGAGTTGTTCGAGCAGTTCAACAACATCCTCGGAGTTCGCACGAGCGATTACATGACCACCTCGGTGAACGATTTACCGAACGCCGTCGCCGGTTATAGCCAGCAAGCGCAATCCCAGACCGCCACCATCGACGTATCGGCCACGTCGTTCGCGAACACAATCGATGCTCAGGTGAAGGTAACCAATTTGACCGGGCACAGGCTGCCTACAGGCGTCGGCTTCCGGCGCGCGTTCATCCAGTTGCTGGTGACAGAAGATGTTGGAGGTGAGGACAAGATCGTCTGGTCGTCGGGGAGAACCAACGACCTTGGCATCATCCTTGACGGCAATGGCAACGTTCTTCCCTCGGAGTTTTTCACCACTGTCGGAGGACGCCAGGCGTATCAGCCGCACTATCAGACCATCGATTCTCAGGATGAGGTCCAGATCTACGAGGAATTGGTACAGGACTCCCAGGGGCAATTTACGACCAGTTTCGTGCGGCGTGACAAGATCCTAAAAGACAACAGGCTGCTTCCTCAGGGCTGGACCGGGACGGGTCCTGATCCGTCGCTCTCCGGCGTATTCCTCGACGCTACCTATCCCAAGGGACGCGCTAGCTTGGATCCGGATTACCGGGACGGAAGCGGAACAGATCGCGTCGCTTATCACATCAAGTTACCGTCGGGCATAGATCCGGCTAATTGCAAAGTAGCAGCGACCCTCTACTACCAGTCGACACCTCCCGCCTTCCTGGAAATGAGATTCCAGGGCGACCCATCCGGCTTGGCCACGCAACGGCTGTATTATCTGGAGTCACATCTCAATGTTGGCGGAACGGTAATCGATGGATGGAAAATCGAGCTGGTCTCTGCCTCAGCCGCTGTCGAATAGCGAGGCCGAATTTGCAGAAAATCCCCGGTACCCTACCATTTCCTGCACCCGCTAGTCTCCCGTCCCATTGATTCATGCAATAAATCAAAATGGCTTCTGAACGTTTGGTGGAGTAACGGGAAAATCCGGGTGCGCTCGGGATGACAATTCTGTCTAGGGGCGGAAATTGTACCCTCAGCGGCTGAAGCCGGTCTTCTATTCAAATTGACGGCGGGCTGAAGAGTTTGCGTGCGAACTAACCCTAGCGAGATTTGGTTACGCGATGGGGGGGGTCAGCAGCGCGCCCAGGATTCCATCCTGGGGTATTTTCAGCCGTCCCTGCGGGACTTAGTGCGCGGTTGACGGCGGGGTTGATTAAAGCCCGCCCCTTCAAAACCAAAGGGAGGACAATTCTAAAGCTCAGGCGAGCGAGTGGGACAGGGCAAGAAACTGCAGATTCCTCGGCTTCCTCCGGATTTCCTGTCAGGCTTAGTGACGTCGTTAAGGCTCGTGCGGCTCTCCTTTAGAGAGAGCCGCATACGTGTTCGTTGGTGGGTGCAGCGTGTAGGAAATCCGGAGTTCGCTCAGAATGACAAAGGGTAGGCCTGCGTTTCCATTGAGAGCTGCGGCTGTATAAGCAAACTGCAGATCCCTCCACTTCGCTACGCTTCGGTCGGGACGACAATTTTGTGGGGTAGGCGAAAGCTGTTTTTCCATGAAAGAGACGGATCGAGGTGAAGTTGAAGGGGCTGAAAAAGCCCCGCCCCTACAAACTCCAAAAGTCACAGGCCCTTGCGGTTCTCAGCAACGGCGCGCGCTTCATTCTGTAACTGTAGCGGTGCGTAGGAAATCAAAGTTTCCGGAAGGGGAGATTTGAATATTGCCGAGCCTGCGGGTATGAACCAGGACCGCGTCCAGATACCACAGGTTGATCGACGGCAAGTCGGCGGCTACGATTTGCTGAACCTTTATGTAATCTGCGCGCCGCCGGCCCTGGTCACTTGACATGGAAGCCTCACGTATCAGCTTGTCCAATTCCGGATTGGAGTAGTGGCCGCGGTTGGCTCCACGAGGCGGGAAGGAAGCGGTGTCGTAGGCGTAGCGGAAAATATCCGGGTCTTCATTTCCGCCCAGCCAGCGTAGCGTGTACATCTGGAAGGCGCCCTTGCTGATGTCGGAGTAGAAAGTAGCGAACTCGAAACTCCTGACCTCCAGGGCGATGCCCACATCGCGCAGTTGCTGTTGCATAATCATGGCCAGCAGGCGGCTGCTTTCATCGGTCGAAGTCTTCATCGCCAGGTGGAAGCGTACGCCATCCCGGCCTCTCTTCCATCCTCCAGCATCCAGCAGCGCGTTGGCCCTGGCCGGATCGTAGGGATACTGTTGCACATCGCCGGTCCAGGCCCAATGCTGTGTGGGCAGCAGGCTCTCGGCGATCCTGGCCTGATTTCTCCATAGCGACTGGATGATCAGAGGCCGGTTGATGGCACAGGCAATCGCCTGCCGGACGCGAACGTCGCGCAGTATGCCGTCCTGGGTGTTGAACGAGATGTAGTTGAGCTTGGTTCCGGGCGTGGTCTCCACCAGGAGATTTGGACGCTTGGCCAAAGCCGATACCATGTCTGCCGTGAGGCAATTGATGCAGACATCTCCCGAGCCCTTCTGCAACTCGAGGGCGCGCGTAATGGCGTCGGGCACCACGGCGAACCGGATGCGAGCAATATTGGGCCGAGGCTGCCAGGAATGTTCGTTTCGTTCGAGGATGACCTCATCATCCTGCATCTGGCTGATAAAGCGAAAAGGGCCGCTGCCCACAGGATGAAATGCAAAATCGCGGCCGCTGCCCACAGGCACGATCCCGATGGCCCCGTCGGAAAGGTTCCACAAAAGGGCGGCATCGGGCTGCTTTAAATGCATAACCACCGTCGCCGGATCCGGCGCGTCGATATGATCGACGCGTGCAAAGGACGCCGCTTTGGCGGTGATCACCGTGCCGTTACGCATCGAATCCAGCGTGTACTTAACGTCCGCAGACGTCAGCGGTTTCCCGTTGTGAAAATAGACGCCGGTTCGCAGATGAAAGCGATAGGTGAGCGGATCGGGTGTCTCCCAACTCGTCGCGAGCCAGGGCTGCACGTTGAAATGGGGATCCTTGCGCACCAGGCTGTCGAAGATCAGGCTGCCAATGTATTCCGACTGGCCGTCGACACCGATCCGCGGATCGAGACTCGTAGGGCTGTTCTCGATCAGCATCACGACCGTTTGCGGCGATGGCCGCCTATTTCCACATCCGCCAAGACCCAACATCAGGCACAGAGTGAGTGCCCAGATTTTAGACATACATGATCTCGCCCAGAATCACTGGCCGTGCCGCACCGGTTGCCGTGGGGACATTTCCCGGCTGCCGATGCCATGTCTCGTAAGCCAGCAACGCGAAGGCGGCGGCTTCCTTGGCTTCGGCGGGCAACCCGAGATCATCGCTGGCATGCACCGTGCAGTCTTGCGGCTCGAGTTGCTCACGCAGCATCCGCATGAGGGTCTGGTTGCGAGCGCCGCCCCCCGAAACCACAATGTCGACCGGCGCCCGGTGCATGCTATTGCGCACAAACCTGGAAAAAGCCAGTCCTACACTTCGGGCAGTGAGCGCAGTGGCAGTTGCAATTGTATCTTCCGGACGAGCCTTCGCCTTGCGGCAGGCGGCCAGAAAGCGCGACGTGTATTCAGCTCCGAACTGCTCCCGGCCGGCTGTTTTCGGTGGCCGATCGCGAAAGAACGGCTGCCGCAGTTGCCCGCTCACGACCTTCTCCAGCGTCTCGCCGCGTGCGCCGATCTTTCCTCCGCGGTCATATCGCTGTCCGAACAACTGCTGCATGAGCTGATCGATCACCATATTTCCCGGCCCTGTATCGAAGGCGACAATATCCAGAAGCGCGGCATTCGGGGGCAGCGCGGTGAGATTGCCGATGCCCCCCAGGTTCTGCAGGACGCGGCCCCGCGCAGGGTGGCGAAAGAGCACGAAGTCGAGCAGGGGAACCAGCGGAGCACCCTGGCCCCCGGCCACCATATCGGCGGGGCGGAAGTTTGAAACCACGGGGACGCCGCTTCGCTGGGCGACTATGGCCATCTCGCCAATCTGCCAGGTGCAGGCTGCCTGGCGTCCCAGGTAGCGCGCCGGAAGGGCTTGGTGATAGATGGTTTGACCATGACAACCGATAAGATCGAGCTTGCAGGGATGGCGCTCGAGCGTCGCCATCAGCGCCTCAGCATAAGCCTGCCCCAGGCGCCAGTTCAATCGCGCCAATTCGGCCGTGCTGATCGCTTTCGCATCCATCGCGGCCAGCACTGCGCTGCGTAGCGCCAAAGGAAAGGGAAACCCGGCATGCCCGAGAAGCTGCAGAACCGGTAAGGATGGATTCTCCGGGTTTGGTTCAATCCGGGTGAAAGCAACATCAATGCCATCGGCCGAGGTTCCGCTCATGATGCCGGCGACGGTCATTTGCGTGAGAGGCAGGTGCGTGAGGGGCAGGGAAGCAGGCGATGCCCGCAAAACCATCATGCCGGACCTCCCCTGGCCACTTCCTGCGTAAAGCGTTCAACGGCTGTGCGCATCCTGCGAACGGCGGCGGCGGTGGGAGGAGTCGCTAAGCGCATGGAACGTGCCCCGCCGACTGTCCGCACTTTAGCCGCTGCGCGCCGTACCAGGCGGGCGAACGATGGCGACTCTTCCGCCTCGCGCAACACCGCCTCGTAGGCGGCAAAGATCAATGCGGGATCGCGGCAGATCTCGACAATTTCCGTGCCCGCCGCAATGGAACGAACGGCCGCCTCGCCCATGCCCATGTAGGTAAGAATGCCGCCCATCTCCATGTCGTCGGAGACAATCAGGCCCTTGTAGCCGATTTGCTTTCTCAGGACCTTGCGCATCCAGTAGCTGGAAATCGAAGCCGGCTCGGGCCCGGAGACGGAATAGGCCGCATGCGAAATCATCACCAACGAAAGCTGTTTTGCCAGTTCGCGGAAAGGGAATAGATCTTCTTGCCACAGCAAGTCGAAGGATTTGGTGATGGATGGTGTGGCGTGGTGCGAATCCACCTGGCCGCTGCCCAGCCCCGGGAAGTGCTTGCCGCAACCGAGCACGCGCTGCCTTGCCAGTCCCTTGAGGAAAGAGCGTGCATACCGCGCCACCTGGTTTGGATCGCCGGAAACCACTCGCGTGGTCATCACTTCTTCCGAGGCTAAGGTCCTCAGGTCGAGCACCGGCGCAAACGTGACATTCAACCCCAGCATGCGTACCTCTTCGCCGATGAGGCTGCCATGTTTCTCGAACAGTGCCGGCTTATCGGTTGCCGCTACGGCAAAGGGCGAGGGCATGGGCGCGATCACGTCGCGCAAGCGGTCCACCGTGCCCCCTTCGACATCGATGTAGCGCAGCATGGGAGGAACCGCCGCTTTTTCGGCCGACTGCAGCAGGGCGTGCGTCTGCATCGCGCTCTCGACATTGCGGCGAAACAGAATGACCCCGCCCGGCTGCAGCAGCCGCAACCAGGCGGATTCCATCTTGGTCAACTCAGCGCCCTCGAAGCCCACGACGAGAACCTGGCCCACCGCTTCCCGCAACGTCATGCGGCTCACGTAGTCCCCCGAATTTCGTTCTTGAGTTCTTCGAGGAGATTCAGCGCCTGCAGTGGTGTCAGGCTATTCGTATCGGTCTGCTCCAGCCGGTCGAGAATGCGCTGCGAGATCGGCGTGAACATGGTCAGTTGTATGGGAGCGGCGGTCTCCTGGGCGACATTTCGCTTTTCTGACTGCTCGTGCTGCGACAGCACCTGGCGTGCGCGCTCGAGTACGGAGAGGGGCAGCCCGGCCAGGCGGGCCACCTCGATGCCATAGCTCTTGCTCGCCGCGCCGGGTTCGATGGTGTGGAGAAAGACAATGCCTTTGGGCGTTTCTTTGACCGCGACCCGCAGGTTTTTCAATCCTGACAACTGTTCGGCCAGCAGCGTCAGCTCATGGTAGTGTGTGGCAAACAGGGTTCTGGCGCCCACTTGCGCGTGAAGGTATTCGAGTGTGGCCCAGGCCAGCGAGAGCCCATCAAACGTGGCCGTCCCACGGCCCATCTCGTCAAGCAGGATCAGCGATTGGCGCGTGGCCGTGTTAAGGATGGTCGCGGTTTCGGTCATCTCGACCATGAAGGTGGAACGTCCACGAGCCACGTTATCGCTGGCGCCGATGCGCGTGTAGATGCGATCGACGATGCCCAGGCGCATGCTCTTGGCGGGCACGAAGCATCCCATTTGGGCCATGATGACCAGCAGCGCCGCCTGGCGAAGGTAGGTCGACTTTCCGCCCATATTGGGACCCGTAATCAAAAGCAGGCTGGGGCCACTCGCCTCCACATAAAGGTCGTTGGCCACAAACTTGTTTTGTCCCGCGTTCTCCAGCAGACATTCGACCACCGGATGGCGGCCGCCTATCGTTTCCAGGACCGCGTCTTCTGCCAGGTGTGGGCGCACGTAGTTGCGCAGAGCGGCCAGATGAGCGAAGTTTGCCAGCAAGTCGATTTCCGCAATCACTCCGCTGCTGATACGAATACGGCTCGCAGCCTGAAGGATGGTTTGCCGCAAATCGGCAAAAATGCGCTTTTCAATTTCGATAGAACGTTCGTGCGCGGTGAGGACGCTGACTTCGTAGCGCTTCAGCTCCGGAGTTGTGAATCGCTCGGCGTTGGCCAGGGTCTGCTTACGCTCGTAGTCTGGAGGGACCGATGCAAGGTTGGAACGCGTGATCTCGATGTAATATCCGAAAACATTGTTGAAGCGAACTTTGAGGGAATGGATGCCGGTGCGTTTGCGTTCCCGCTCTTCGATGCTGGTGATGGATTGGCGGGCGTTGGCGCCGAGCGAGCGCAGTTCATCCAGCTCCGCGTCGATTCCCGACGCGATGGCGCCCCCATCGGAAAGATTTACGGGAGGCTCGGGAAGCAGGGTTCGCTGCAGTTGATCGCGCAGATCCTCGAGCAGATCGAGCCGGGTTGCACACGACTGCCAGCGCTGTGCCTCGAGCCGTGCTGCGCCGGCGTGGAGATCGGGAAGCCGAGCGAGCGAAGCGCCCAGGGCAGCGGCGTCGCGCGGCCCGGCGCTATCGAGCGAAATGCGTGAGAGCATACGCTCCATGTCCTGAATGGCGGAGAGCGTCTTGCGCAGATGCTCACGGTCTATCAGATTCAGGGCTGCGCACGCGACCGCTTCCAGGCGTGACTCGATTTCCGCCCCGTCAATCATCGGTCGCACCAGGGAAGCCCGCAGCAGGCGCTTGCCCATGGGCGTCATGCAGCAGTCAAGATGCGCGTACAGCGTGGCCTCGTTTGCTCCGCCGGAGAACAGGGGTTCGATCAACTCCAGGTTGCGCACAGTCACGGCATCGAGCTGCAGGTTTTCCGAGCGCTCGTAGTAGCGGATGTTGTTGATGTGCTGCAACTCGATCTGCTGGGTGCTGCGCGCGTAATGAACCACCGCGCCCGCCGCAATCGCCGCCGCGCGGGCGCCGGCCAATCCAAAGCCATCCAGCCCACTCGTCCCCAACTGCCTTTGCAGCAGCGGAATGGCGTAGTCCGCGGTGTAGACCCATTCCTCCAGGTGGGTTTTGGTGCCAATTTTCTCCAGCTCGGCTTCCAGGTTCGGTTCCAGCGGTCTCCATTCGGAGGGCAGCAGCAGCTCACTCGGCTGAGCCTTCGATAACTCATCCATGCACAAGGCGAGGCTGCCTGGGCCGTTGAATTCTGTCGCGCGAAAGTCGCCGGTCGAAAGATCGAGCAGCGCCACGCCGGCCACCGGGCCGGCAACATGCAGGGCTGCCAGGTAATTGTTCCGTTCGGAAGCGAGCGCCGGGTCCAGCGCCGTTCCGGGAGTGAGAACGCGGGTTACTTCCCGGCGAACAATCCCCTTGGCGAGCTTGGGATCCTCCATCTGCTCGCAAATTGCCACCCGGTAGCCTTTGCGCAGGAGCCGTGAGAGGTATCCGTCCGCGGCGTGATAGGGAACCCCGCACATGGGCACAGACCGTTCCCGATCCCGCGCCGTAAGCGTGATTTGCAATTCCCGAGAGGCAATCTGCGCGTCCTCGAAGAACAGCTCGTAAAAGTCGCCCATGCGAAAAAAAAGCAGGGCATCCGGATTTTGCTGTTTGGCCGCGGCGTACTGCCGCATCAGCGGCGTCGTTGCCGCTTCGGCCGGGGGAGCTGGAGGAATAGTAGACACGGAAAACGCCAGCATATCGTGAATGACATGCTGGCGTTCAAGAGAAGGCTGCCCGGGGGAGTGACGACTCGGTTAAGCGGCGATCTGGGATCCCCGTACGTCGGCGTCGGAGCCGTGCTGCTTGACCATCTTGTTGTAGATTCCGAGAAGCAGGAAGGGCGCCGCCCACTGCCCCACGAATAGAGCATGATGGTCTTTTCCGGTCGACTTCAGGATGAGGGCGCCGGCAATCGAGGTCAAAGCCGCGCCGAGGAAAAAGCTGCTGGGAAGCTTGGCGGAGTAGCTTTCCATGAGTGCTGTGGTTTGATCTTCGGGTATTTCTCCAGCGCGTACACGATAGTCCATTGGTCTTGTCTCCAAAAATGCGGGTTATTGTTGCCGGACGCAGAAGGTGACGCAGAATGCGTCACACGGAGTGGGAGGGTGGAAATGTCGAGAAAGGATGTGCTCCCAGGACGAAGGAAGAGAGCGACTTGAGCGGGATCAAATTTATGGACGCGTTTTATAGATTTCCCAAAGGCGGTATTCCACAGGCAATCCCCCTTTACTTCGCCTTTTGTTCGTCTATACTCGCCCCATGTCTCGCTTTACGAGGGCCAACCATACCGTCTATTTGCACTTCATGAGCAGCCGTAATGGCTGGCATTGTCAGTTTCTGGAGGCAGACCTGAAGACGTCGCTGCCGCGTACTTTGACATTTGCCAGTGCGGAGAAGATCCGCGAGCTGGCGCGCCGCGGGGAAGCATGGGGGGATCTCGAAAGCAGACAGGCGCTGGAGCACGCCATTGAAATGGGACGTGGGGGCCTGTACTTGAAATTAACGCCTGAGCAATACGCCCGTCTGAAGCGCCGCTGAAAACCGACGCCGCCACCTGACAAGGCGCCAGGCGGCGTCATCTAAACAGAAACTGCTGTCATTTCCGCGGCCTGTGAACGGCCGCTCTGGCGTGGTCCCTGGGCTAATCCAGGTCCTGCGCCTTCTCGGCTGAGGTGATGGCCATCGCTACTTCATCCAAAATATCGCTGGCGGCACTCGATGGTATTCCGGCCAGATAGAAATCCCTCAGTTTAACGAGGGCGCCGGTCAGACGCGTGTTGCTCTCGAACAGCCGTTCTACCCGCGCCTGCAGCAGGCCTTCGATAGCCGATTGGGGCTGCCGAAACGCGAGCGCACGGGGCGTCATTTTCCTAGGCGGCGTCATCCTTGTCTAGGATGCATTCTCCTGCAGAAATTACCTTGGTTAGTCCCGCATTGTAGTAACCGTAACGGGGGTGACTTCAGTTTGCATTTTCTGCCCAAAGGGCCAACGAAACCGCTGCGAATTCTGGCCATCCTGGCTGCACGGCCACGACCGTAGTTATGAACGTAGCGTTTGGAGGAGATTCCCGCCGCGTGGGCATCTCAAAAGCGCCGAGGCGTCAATCCGGGGATGGTGGATGAAGCATCAATACGGGGATAGTGATGGTTTTTGTCAGTCTGACCCGCCTCAAAATCCGCTCCTTCCGTTTTGTACCCCTGTTTGCAGTAGACGCACTGCGCTCCGTGGTCCAGGTCAGGAAGTCGTCCGGCTTCCGGGGCGGCGCGCTCCTGACCGATCGAGACTGGACCTTTTGGACGATGACCACGTGGGATTCCCAGGAGAACATGCGCGCATTCATGAATTCAGGCGCGCACAAACACGCGATGCCCCATCTTCTGAATTGGTGTGATGAGGCTTCGGTCGCGCACTGGACGCAAGGGGATGCATCCCTCCCGTCCTGGACCGAAGCAAGTGAGAAAATGCGCCAGTTTGGCCGTCCGAGCAAGGTACGAAATCCAAGCCCCCAACACGCGAACCTTGACTTTCGCGCCCCACGCAGCACGGCGACCCTAACGATCCATCCGGCCTAGAACTTGTCTCATAGACGGGTCTGCGGCTTCTGTTTCTATGATGTGGACTATGTCTTCATCCAAGAGTTCCATCACCGATCGAGAAAACGGCGGCCCCGGCGATCTTTCCCAGGGGTTAATCGAGAGTTACGTGGTGAACGAGCGGATGAATCAGATCGTGCTCGCACATCTCGATCCCGCCGCATGGCGCGCTCCGTTGCCCGGGAAAAAGACCCGGACCATTGCCGCCATCGTTACTCACGTTCACAATATGCGGCGTAAATGGATACGGCTCTCCGCGCCCCACCTTGGGCTACCGGTTATGCTCGATCGCGCGAAGTGCACTCAGGAGCAGGCCCGCGCGGATTTGGCGGAAAGCGCCGCTCGCTGCACCGAGATGCTCCGCCACGCTCTCTCCCATCCGGGTAGCACCGTATTTCTCCGTGACGGATGGTCGAAGCCCTGGCCTGTGGGCGCAGCCATGGTGACCTACATGATCTCGCACGAAGCGCACCATCGAGGACAGGTTTGTATGCTCGCCCATCAGCTCGGCTTTCCCCTCCCAGTCGCGGCCGGCGCCGGGATCTGGGCCTGGGAGAAATTGTGGAAGGAGTGCGGATTCCCCGGTCTGCGATAACCCGGTCTCGGCGATAACCTGGTTTCCGCTGCTTACAAATCAGCGCAGAAACTGGTCCACGTAGCTCTCGCCCAGGCCAACCGCGGTGTAGTGGCGGCGGCAGAGGTCAATCTTGGTGAAAACGTCTTCATAGCCCAGCACCCCTCCATCCGGGTCGACGTAGATCATCGCGCCGTTCACCTGAAATAAAGTAATCATCTCCGGGACATCGGGTTCGACCACCAGCGTATGGGTCTCGCCCGGTGTCTCGTAGACGTAGGATCCTTCAGTGGCCGTCCAGTCATGTTCCAAGTAATGCCAGCTTCCTTTCAGCACGAAACCGTGCACCGGCTGCGGATGACGATGGCGCGAAAGCACACCTGATTTACGCACCCGCAAAAGATTCATCCAATAGCCGCGGCTGGCCGAAAGACACAGCGGGCGAAACCACACGTTCTCCATCTGCGGCACCCACAGCCGCTCATCTTCCGGTATGGCGTTGGGGACGACCAGCTCGGGATGGCTTTCCTTGGGCTGCGGGTGACGGTAGGGAATTCGTGTTTGCGGGACAGTGGTCACAGTGCTCATGGCTCGAGGCTCCTCTTAAACTGCTGCGTATCCGCCATCGACCGGCAAGATGACGCCGGTGATGAAGCGGGCTGCTTCCGAACAAAGGAAAACTGCGGCTCCGGCCACGTCTCCCGGAGAACCCCAGCGCTGCATAGGCGTTCGATTGAGAATGACAGCCGACCGGTCTTCATCCTCGGTCAGGCCGCGGGTAAGTTCCGTCGCGATCCAGCCGGGAGCGATGGCGTTTACCCTGATTCCCTCCGGCGCCCAGGCAACCGCCAGCGCCTTGGTCAATTGCGCCACTCCACCTTTGGAGGCGGTGTAGGCGGGAATCGCGGGGCCGCCGAACAGCGAAAGCATGGATGCGGTATTGACGATGGAGCCCCCTGCCGCAGCCAGCTTCTCACGCGCGGCTACACACATGCGCATGGTCCCCGTCAGGTTCACATCGATCACTTTTTGAAAGATCTCAATCTTGTACTCGGCATAGTTACGGAAAATCACGCCGGCGCAATTGACCAGGGCGGACAATCGATCGAAGCGCTCCATCACGGCCTCGACCGACGCATCGCTGGTTACGTCCAGCTTCACGGCTGTGAGATTTTGTTTTTCCGGCACCGCCGCGACCTGCTCATCGCTGATCCCGGTGACTGTCACTTCGTAGCCGGCGTCGAGCATCGCGGTGGCAATGCCTAAACCAATTCCTGTTGTGCCCCCGGTGATGAGTGCCTTCATCGTCTCGCCGCGTGGATCGAGATGCGGTTCCCGCAGTGTAGTCCGAAGGGCCGGCTGAGAGTAGTCCGGGGCGAAAGTTCCAGGGCGAAGTCTCTCGTTCAGGCCACTCCAACGCCGAGAGCCGTATGCAGGGTGCTCAGGGCAGTCTTTTCGTCTTCCGAAACGAGGGTGCCGCCGAAGCCCAGAAAGCCGCCTTCCTTGGCCGCTTCCGCCGTGGCCTGCCCGATCCTGCTGAGCCACTCCTTCATTTCGTTTGCCTCCTCAGGCGTGGCCTTGGCGGCCAGAAGAGCGGAGGTGCGGCGCAAGATCTCCGCGGCCGCCCCCTGCACTTTCTCAGGCGTTGCTCCTTCCGGTGCTCTGGGAATCGTCATCTTCTCGCTTAGGTCTTGCGCCAGCTCTTTGAGAAGCGGAGTCTGGGCTGTCGCCGCCGCGTCGGTAACAACCTTGCCCGCGGCAGCCGATTCCTGAATCAATCCCACGGGGCCGCTGGGACTTGCTGCCACGACCAGAAGGCTCGCCATCATGGGCGCAGTGCGAAGTAAATCCCACTCGTCGACACTGAAGTCTGCTTTTCCGCTCATCTCACTTCCTTTCGTTATCGATGGCCCAGGAGCCCGCCCAATGCGTTGCCCAGAGGATTGCTCTGGTTTCCTTTCGTCACACCCTTGCCCGCGCTTGCTCCTACCCCGGTCAAAGCGGCGCGCAGGTTCGGCGTGAAGGTCGGATTGCTGGTGGTTCCGCTGATGGTTACCGGGATACCATTCTTCAGCGCAGCGCCGGCGATTCCACCGATCGAACCCAGCCCGCCGGCCGCTGCTCCAGCGCCGCCTCCGAGCATGCCCGCGAGGCTTCCCACCAAAGCACCTGCTCCGCCGCCCGCATTCGCCGCGGGGGCGCTGCCGCCTTGTCCCGCCGTCAGACCGGTCAGCTTAAGCACCATGTTGTAGTTGAGTGCCCCCGCGGCACTGACTCCACCCGCTCCCGTGGCAGTGCCCACCCCGGCTACATCCAGCGCAATATTGTCGGTCTGGATCGCGCCGCCGGCGGAGCGGATATTCATGCTCAGTGAGCGGATGTTCGTGCCGGGGCCGGTGGCGCCCCCGATCTTGCCTCCGGTCAGTTGGGAAAGGGTCTGCAGTTTGGAGCCGAGGTCGAACCCGGCCAGCTGCGTATTATTGAGCCGCACGGGGCCGCTGATGACTGGACTCGCGGAAGACCCGGATACCGTCAATGCTGTGGTCATCGTTCCTCCACGCAACTGCGAGCCAGGCGGCAGATGTATGCCGGCAGCCGGCAGAAAGGTCTCGAGGTCGTCGATCGGCATGCTGTCGCCGTTTATCTTCAGGTTGAGCGCTGTTGTCGGCCCGCTGGTCTGATAGGTGCCCGAGCTATTGATGACCGCGCGTCCCAGGTTGATGGTCGCCTTTTGCAGCTGGCCTGTCATCGCCTGCTCGTTCTGAGAGATGGCAAACTGAGCCTGCACCGGCTTCGCCGCCGGTTGCCCATCCTTTGCGAGCTTGATGCCGGCGACCGTCGCGTTGCCGGTCGCATTCAGTGTCTGGCCGTTCGACTGGATCTGGGCCTGCAAATCCGCAGTTCCGCCGATGCCGGCGTCGGGGGGTAGCACGCCCGACGAAGCCAGCTCAACATGCTTCAGCGTCACCTGGGCGTTCAAGGGAGTCGCCGCGCTGTTCTGCTGATTGATCGGCCCCATGTTGCCGTTGGAATTGAGGCTGCCTCCACCTGGCAGCTGGGCGCTGACGGTGAAAGGCGAAGAGGTTTTCGGGCTCAAATTCGAAATCTGCGCATTGAGCTGCTGGTAGACGGCGGGCGGTCCCGACTGCCCCGCGTTGGTTAATGTAATAGATCCGTTCTTGATCTGAGCGCTATCCACGGAGAGGCTTTGCAACATGCTCGACCCCTCTGAATTTGCCTCCGTGGTTTTCGCCGCGGGCGGCGTATTCTTGCGCACGATCGACAAGGTCGGGCTGTCTACCACCAGCTTGGCGATGTGCATTTGCTGTCCATTCCAGCTCGCATCGAGAACCAGGTCGTTCACCAACCCGGTGATGCCGTCCGAGGCATCGACGAAGCCGGCAGCGAGAGGGTTGATGTGCTTCATCTCCAGGTTTCCGGAGAAGGGTGTAGCCGATGCATCCTTGGCGTCAATCGGCCCCGCTTTCCCGGTCAGAGACACCGTTCCGTCTCCCGGCAGGTGGGCGGAAAGGGTAAACGGAAAGGAACTCTTGAAGCCGAAATCTTTCGCTTCCAGGTTCACCTGGTCGTAGACCCGTGACGGGGCGCTTGCCGCCGACCCCGTCGTGGGGGCCGTGCCGACGGTGAAGCGGCCATCTTCTACCGTGACGTGCCCGACCGTTAGATCGGGAAACGCCTGCTTGGTGTCAGCGTCCTGGCTCGCTGCCGCTCCGCTCTTGCCGATAGAGGAGTAGTTCCAGGTCCCATTGTCGGCTCGCAGAAGCTGCACTTTCGGCGAGACCAAGGAAAACCCGCGGATATGCAGCTGCTTGCTGAATATCAGGGGAAGCAGCTCGACGCCGATCTTGACGCTATCCGCCTGTATGAAAGGCTGGCTGCTGAAGGCTGGGTCATCCGCCACCGCGGTATTGCCGGCCACCAAGCCGCCCGACCATACAGATAGCTCCAGTTTGCCGATCGTCACTTTGCGGCCCAGTGACTTCGTCAGGGTGGACTCAATCTTCGTGCGAAAACTATCTGCATTGAGAAACAGCGGGAGGCAAATGGCCACCAGTAGGACCAGCACCACGAGGGCGCCTGCAGCGTAAAGAACGAACCGGGGCAACTTTCCCATTTTGAAACCTCCGGACTTTGTGGGGTTTTGATGCTTCCACGGGGGCCTGTGTTGCGCTTTCGAAACTTTGCCGGTTGCACCCTGCGCAGCGGCAAGCCGCTCTCGCATGCGCGAAACTCCACACTAACAGCAATATGGAGACGATCCAAACCGGTCAATTTTCCGTGAAACTTCGCTGGATTCGCGGAAAAAAGCGATGGCGTCGAGGCCATCGCCGAGCCGAAATTGGGACTATATCGAACACCTGATCGAAATTAAGCTGTCGCAGCGTTGTGTCTTGGGCGTAGAGTGTTTGCCACATTTGATTTCATCCTGAAGGGGGCTCCATGTTGAAGCCTTTCCTGACCGTTTTCACCCTGCTGGCCGGCGTTGCCCTGATAGGCGCTGCGGCGCTGCCCCAGCAAAGCCCGCCCCCGGCAAGTCCGGTGCCGGCTCCTGCCAACCTTTCTAACCAGGTCAATCCGGTCAAACCGGCTCCCGAATCTCTTGCCCGGGGAAAGAAAATTTACGGTTACGAGTGCGCCCTCTGCCACGGCGACGATGGCAGCGGAAACGGCGATCTGGCCAGCAAAATGAAGACCAAGATGGCTGATCTCCGTGACCCCACAGCGCTCAAAAGCTATACCGACGGGCAAATCTACGCCATCATCAATCAAGGCAAGGGAGAGATGGAGGGCGAAGGCGCCCGGGTCAAGCCGGAGGATACCTGGAGCCTGGTCAACTATGTCCGCTCCATGTCTCATGGGGGACAGCCCACGGCGGCCGCCACGCCGGCGCCCGGTCCGTCCTGAGATACGTCGATCAGTCGATCAGTCGATCAGTCGATCAAGGGATCGTCAGCCTGGGCGGAGGCAGGGAAACCGAGGGGAAGATTTGTCTTCCCAAAACACAATCGTTGTGCGTAAACTTAGCCTCAAGATGTTAGCCGCGTCCCGCCAGTCTTTCTTTTTTACCTACCGCTACTGGTATCCAGTAGCGGCTCAGGCGGCGTGCGCGCATCTTCCGGTTTGATTCTGTAAGCTAAAGCGCATCCACCACCGAGGGC
>JBARKD010000560.1:0-1929 GCA_049800615.1 Acidobacteriaceae bacterium
CCACTGACCACTGATGTTATGGAATCCGTACTCGGCCGTTACCGCAACCTGACCATTCTCGTGGGTGTGTTGTTTCTGCAGGTGCTGGGTCTGGCGATTCAAGTGAAACGCAGCGCTGAAGCGGAACACACTCGCCTGATCCGCATCTGGGCAGTGGACGCCATCACCCCTTTCGAACGCGTATTGGTCTGGGGACAGGACCGGGGCCGCGATCTTTGGCACGACTATTTTTTCCTGCGCGGTGTGCGCGCCGAAAACCGGCAACTCAAAGAGCAGATCGAACAGATGAGGCTGGCGCAGGTGCGGCTCAGCGAAGATGCCGCCCAGGCGCGGCGCTTGCAATCCTTGCTGGCCTTTAGAGAGCAAACCATCGCCAAAACCGTGCCGGCGCAAGTGATCGGCTCCAGTGGAAGCGATCTCTCGCAGTCCATCTATATCGACAAAGGTTCGAATGACGGCATCGCGCAGGATATGGCGGTGATCACGGTCGGCGGTATTGTGGGCAAGGTGTTGCGCGTATATCCCACGACCTCGCTGGTGCTGATGATCAACGATCAGAGCAGCGGTGTGGGCGCATTGCTGGAAAAGTCTCGGCTACAAGGCGTCCTGCGGGGATCGGCGAATGGCGAACTGATTCTGGATCGGGTGATGAGTGACGAGCAAGTCTCTCCGGGAGATGCTTTGCTGAGCAGTGGAGGCGACCAGATCTTTCCCAAGGGACTGCCCGTGGGGACGGTGAGCAAGGTCAGCCCGGGCAAAGAATTGTTTCTGAGCATCAAGGTGAAGCCGGCGGCTGATCTCAGCCGCCTGGAGGAAGTGCTGGTAGTGACCGAAAAGCGAGAGCATGAGCCGGTGGCGGAAAGCGGCGGCAGAGTGCGCGCGGCCGATATTCTTGCGCAGCGGCTACCTTCGGTTCCGGACAAGCCTCCCGCCCCAGCAGCCGGTGCAACTTCGGCGGTTGTCGCAAACAGCGCGGGCTTGGGTGCCGGTGTCAAGCCCCAGCCAACGGGCGCGCCGATGGGAAATGAGATCAAGTCGGCAGCCGGAACTCCTGCCCCATCGGGCAGCCACTCTGTCAATCCGAGCGGCGTGCAGAACGTGACTGTCGTTGGGCAGCCGGTAACGGGTGAGGTTCTGAAAAAAGCTGTGCAGAAGACGCCTTCCGGCGATTCCGGGACGGACGATCGAACTGGTGCGACCGGTTCGAAGCCTGCCAGTTCGAAGACTCCCGGTCCAAACTCTGCCAGCTCAAACCCTGCGGATTCTGCCGCAAAACCGCCCACAGCGCAGCCTAAAATCCCGAACCCGAAATCTACTCCGCAACGTTCCGCAAGCCAAGATGATCCCCACTAGCGTGCCCATTACTTACACTTCGGGGGAACAGATCGAGGTTTACCGGTTCAATATTCCGGTGACGGTGGGAGTTCCGCTTCTGGCGCTGTTCCTGCAGGCCTTCGTGCCGAGGCGCTTTCCGTTTTTTTCCATCTTCGACTTGCCCCTCCTGGTGACGATTTTCTTTGCCATGGCGCGGCGCAATCCCATTTCAGGATTGTTCACCGGCGCAGCAATCGGCTTGGTGCAAGACATGCTGGGAGCTTATCCCATTGGAATCTACGGGATCGCCAAGACCGTCGTAGGCTACGGAGCGTCGTCGCTGGGAGCGAAGCTGGACGTCGAAAATGCCGGGGCGCGCTTTCTGGTTACGCTGGGATTTTACCTGGTCCATCAGGCGGTTTATTTCACGGTTGCCCGCGGCATGGTCAATCTGACGCTGCACTGGAGTTGGAGCCGTGGAATCCTGGCCGGAGTGGCGAATGGCTTTCTGGGTGTGATTTTGTACTTCACGCTCGATCGGTTTAAGCAGAGAACCTGAGGGGAGTCGTTAGTCGCTCGCCGTTAGTCGGTAGCCAGACATAGATTGCCCTCGGG
>JBARKD010000561.1:0-4296 GCA_049800615.1 Acidobacteriaceae bacterium
TCGTCAACCTCCCGCAGCTTTACCTCGATGATCTCGCGGGCGGTTGTTTGCACATGCCGGCCAATAAAGCTGGCCTCAATCGGCAGTTCGCGATGGCCGCGATCGATGAGCACGAGCAGTTGTACGCGCCGGGGACGGCCGTGATCAAAGAGCGCATCCAGTGCCGCGCGAATGGTTCTGCCGGTATAGAGCACATCGTCGATCAGAATGATGTCGCGCCCGGCAACGTCAAAGCCGATGGCGCCCGGCACTACGACTGGCCGCACGTCGCGGGTGGAAAGATCGTCGCGATAGAAGCTGATGTCCAGAGAGCCGGTATCGACCGGCGTCTTTTCAATAGTTCCGATCAGGGCGCCAAGGCGTTGCGCCAAGGGTACTCCCCGGCGCTTGATCCCCACCAGCCCCAGGTTCTGACCCCCGTTGTTCTTCTCGACGATCTGGTGCGCAAGCCGAATCAGAGTGCGCTCGATTTCCGATGCCGACATGATGCGGGTCTTTTCCCGCAGCCCTGGGCTGACTTTTGCTTTGCTCATAGTTGCTCTGGCCGGATGATACGTGGGATGCAGCCAATTAGGAAAGGTCCGCTATCCGTTGCCCATCGTCGGTTTTCGCGGAGCCAGGAGACGAACGCCGAGCGCGCCCCCTATGGCGGAGAAGAGGATAATCCCCAGCGAGGTAGTCGCTTCGTTCATAAGCGAATAAGCAGCCCGGCCATCCGGGGACAAGAGAAACTGGACATAGTTGTGGGTCTCGGGAGTGTTTTGCACCAGGGTGACGGATTGCTGAATCACGGACTCGTAGAACTGATCGATGGCGTTGCCCTGATGCAGCACGTAGCGCGCGAAGACACGCCAAATGGCAGTGGCGATGACCGAACTGTAAGCGGCCAGGAGGCCTGCTACGGCGCCGATGCGCACCCCGGAGCGCGTCTCGAGGAGAAATGCGGGGGCTCGCCGATGGTAGACGACGATGGCCAGCATTGCCCCGCCTACCACCCACACGCAACAACCCCAGGACAACACTGAGATCGCACTCAGCAGGCCGACAGGAACCGCCACCAGCAGAGCGGCGAGGATCGCGTCTTTCCAGGAAATTCCCTTGGCGCGGGCAGGAGCCCCAGCGGGTCGCGCGGCCCACCCGCTCTCGTTTTCGTCCGGCTGGGCAAACCTGAGCTGTGGCGAACCGCAGTTAGGACAGAACAGCTCCGAAGCGCTGAGCGTAGCGCCGCAACGATGGCAGGACGGATTCATTCCCTCTTGAAGCTATCTCAGGGCCGGAGCTAGCGCAATGTTGGCGTCAATTCGTGCCCTTTTGCTCAATGTCAAAGCCATGCGGAAGATCCAGCGCGAGCAGAGTGAAGTGAGTGCTTGAGGAGGATCTATCGTGGAAGATAACCATATGTTGATGGTGCTTGGACCCGGCTTTCAACTCCACCTGATCCGGCTTGTGGGCGCCGTGTTCGTGACCCGAAGAGTCGCAGGTGAGGCCTTCCGGCGTCACCGTCGGCGAGCCGACGGGCTTGCCGCCGACGCACTCAATCACCTCACCGTACCGGTCCAGCGCCTTGCGATAGAACGCCATGACCTCGTCCTGTGAATCTTGCGACCTGTAATCTGCGACTTTCACCCGCATGCGAAATGCGCCGAAATCCATATCGATTTTGGCGGATTTGCTGTTCTCGCCGCTTTGATCCTGGACGGCCCCGGGATACGCGGGAAGACCCAACTCGGCGGCTGAGGCCTGGTCCTGATTGACGGCAATGCCGCCGAACGGTGTCGCGATTTTCACGTTGTCGCTCCCACCGTCGTGAGACTTGTTGACCTCCACTTTGCAGCCGGTCACGCCGGCAACGAGAGCGGCGCAGAGGGTAAATATGAGGACGCCGTCTTTCATGCTCTTTCCTCCATCACCAGCAGGCCGCACCCAGATCTGATAACCAGTGGCCTCTGGTATCAATACGCGTCATCGGTGTCGGAGGTTCCCAGTCGTCCGGCAAGTCCCGGACGGGGAAGTGCCGGGCGGGGCGGATTGCCCCGTTAAGCTGCGACTTTGGACCGGCCCCCGCATCAGACAGACAATCCATTCGCGAGGTTTGCTTTTGTCTCATTCGCTGTTATTCTCTCCCATCCAGTTGGCCGGCGTGCGCTTTGCTAACCGTGTTTTTGTCTCTCCCATGTGCCAGTATTCGAGCGAGGACGGATTCAGCAATGATTGGCACCTGGTTCATTTAGGCAGCCGGGCGGTGGGAGGGCCGGCACTGGTGTTTACCGAAGCAGCCGCCGTTCTGCCCGAGGGGCGGATCTCCCCCCAGGACCTGGGTTTGTGGAAAGACGATCACATCCCTGGCCTGAAGCGGATTGTCGATTTTGTGCACCAGCAGGGAACGCGGGCGGGAGTGCAACTCGCGCATGCGGGGCGCAAGGCGAGTATGACCCGTCCCTGGGCTGCGGAGCAACGAAACCTCGCGCCCGGCGAAGGCGGGTGGCAGAACGTAATGGCCCCCAGTGCCGTCCCTTTTGCGGAGAATTTCGCCCAACCCACTGCCCTGGATGTTGCGGGAATACAAGCCATTACGCGAGCATTCGTCCGCGCAGCGGAAAGGGCCGGGGAGGCTGGGTTTGACCTGGTGGAGATACATTCGGCGCATGGCTACCTGCTGCACGAGTTTCTTTCTCCGTTGAGTAACCGCCGCGGCGATCAGTATGGCGGTCCGTTTGAAAATCGGATTCGCCTGCTGCTGGAAGTCGTCGACGCGATTCACGGTGTCCTCCCGGTGGAGACCCCCCTGCTGGTGCGGATCTCGGCCACCGATTGGGCCGAGGGCGGATGGGATATCGATCAGTCCGTGGCCCTGGCCAAAATTCTCAAGGAACATAAAGTAGATTTAATCGACGTCTCCTCCGGAGGGATGACGCCGCTCGCGGTTATGCCGGTTGGGCACGGCTACCAAACACCTTTGGCGGAACGTATCCGGCGCGAAGCAGGGATTGCCACCGGCACGGTGGGCATGATTACCTCGCCTGCCCAGGCGGAACATATTCTGCGCAGCGGACAGGCTGATCTGGTTCTCCTGGCCCGCGAACTTCTGCGCCAACCATACTGGCCGCTGCACGCCGCTCACGAATTGCACGACGTCGCCAGTTGGCCGGCTCAGTATCTACGGGCGGCTCCGCCTGGGAGCCCGGAGCGGACACCGGTGAGCGGCCCGGAGGTCACGGAATCCGCCGCCGTCCGGTAGTGCCCCTGAAGGCACTTAGGGCAGAGCAAGTCGCCTTATGCTGCTTTGATGATGTTTTCACGGCCTGTTCAGCCCTTTGGGATTGACTTATTTGGTGTATTGCTGCAGAAATCCTTATCTTCAACCAAGAAAAGCTCCGGCTGGGAGCGAAAGCTGACCTATACTGGCGAGCGAAGGCGGTTCACGTAAAATAGCGCCTCGTATAGCATGGCTACTCATCTTCCCCAACAACGCTCATCGCAGAAGACGGAGATACCGGACAAGCTGTACTTCCGGATCGGCGAGGTGGCCCGGTTGTGTACCGTGGAACCGTATGTTCTTCGTTTTTGGGAAACTGAATTCACTCAACTTAGACCGAATAAGAGCGGGACCGGCCAGCGGCTTTACCGGCGGCGCGATGTGGAGATGGCGTTGCGGGTGAAGCGCCTTCTTTACGATGAGGGTTACACCATTGCTGGAGCCCGCCAGGCTATTCAGGCAGAAACCCGGAACAAGCGTGCCGGCCAGCCCGAATTACCCTTGCCGCAACAAAAGACCGCGCAGCAGGCGGAAGCACGCTTGCACAAGTTACGTAAGGAACTGCGGGAAATCCTCAGCATCCTTGCAGCCCCTACGCCCCAGGTGCAGATCAAGGAACAGCCTTCTCCCACCCCCATCGCGAAGCCAAATCTCTTCGAGCTCTAAGACGACAGCAAAGTAACCTCGCAGAGCCTGCGACTTTTTGGCGTGAAGGGGCGGGGCTTTTCAGCCCCTTCAACTTCACGATCCGTCTCTTTCATGGAAAAGCAGCTTTCGCCTACCCCACAGACTTGTCGTCCCGACCGAAGCGTAGCGAAGTGGATCTGCGGTTTGCTTATACAGCCGCGGCTCTCAATGGAAACGCAGGCCTACCCTTTGTCATTCCGAGCGCAGCCGAGGAATCTGCAGTTTTCCTGATGACCCACAGAATTGTCATTTCATCTTGAAGGGGCGGGGCTTTCAGCCCCGCCGTCAATTTGAATAGAAGGCCGGCTTTTAGCCCCTGAGGGTAAATTTCCCCCTAGACAGACTTGTCAACC
>JBARKD010000562.1:0-6745 GCA_049800615.1 Acidobacteriaceae bacterium
GGAATGAGCTACGGCGGAAAGATCGCTTTGCTGCCGGGTCAGTCTTCTGCCGAGGAGTTCTCAACCCTTGTGCATGAATTGGCGCAAGAGATGTTGCATAGGGCCGAGCGTCGCACCGCCACCACCAAAATAGTACGTGAAACTGAGGCCGAAGCAGTTGCGTTCTTGGTCGGCAAGACCATAGGCCTTCAGACAAACAGGGCATCGGCGGATTACATCCACCCCTATCACGGCAACGCGGCCCTGCTCACTGAGAGCTTGGAAGTCATCCAGAAAACCTCCGCCGTGATCCTCTCTGTCCTCGAAAAGCCTGCGGCAGAAGCCACTGAAGAACCTGAAACCGACATGGCGCAAGCCAGCTAACCACCCCTTTCAAAAGGCGGACGGCGTAAGGCCGCCCGCTCGACTCCCCACCCGCACGATCCGCCGCGCAAGGAGCGCAAGGGCGATCAGGATTTCCTCGCTCCAGATGAGGGTCGCAACGAAGTCGTCATGGAGGATGTTCCAGGAATAAACGAGATTAGGGCTCTGGCAAGATTGCCGGTTGAGTCACGATGTAAATGATCAGCCAAACGAACCGATTCCGGAAGGCAAGGAGTCGGGTCGCGTGCGAACGTCGACGCGAGATTACAGCGTAGGTGTTTTAATCGATGCCTTTAGTTCAAGCTCTTGCTGATGTTTCAGACAGTAGCGGGCCCAGGGCACTCCCTTGAGCCGTTTTTCGCTGATAGGCCTGTGATCAACGATACACTTGCCGAACGTACCGGCCTCGATGCGCTTCAACGCGTCCTGCACTTGTCTTAGGGTGGTCCAGTCGCCGTCCGCAACGCTAAATTCTTCCGCGCGCCCCGCGTCCGTGGCGTTCTGGTCTCCCCAGCTGTGATCCTCTTCGTCGCTTGATTCGCGCGCGTCCGTACCCTCCCGTCCCATCTGTTGCAGTATTTCCTTTTGTTTGACAAGTAGGAGCTGTTTGTACTCTTCAGTCTTCACGATTTGCCCTCCGATTTTGTCAGGCACCAGGCACCTTCGGTCACAGTCCGTTCGATTAGACTGCTCCCCCGGTATTCTGCCCTATTCTCCATCGATGCAGCACAATCTAGTTAACATCACGATCATACTGGATAGTATGCGGATGCCTACCTCTAGTAATTCGCAGCTCGAAACCTAAGGCTTTCTCCATATCGCGTAACTCTTTCCGTCTCCAAAATTGCAGTGAGTCAAACGCCCGGCCCATCCGCATTTTCGCCCAGGCGCTCCGCTCAATCGTGATTGTCTGCACCCGCGAATGTCGGCCGTCACGACCAGAGACGCATTGCGACGAGATCACAAAACGACCCAGTGTCCGCATCCCGGACATTGGCAACAAGGAACGACTGACAGGGCAATCTGTATGAAATTAAACCAAGTGGGGATATTGGTCCTTGGGTTTATCGCGTTGACGACCATTCTTGCAAAACTCAAATCGCAGACCACAGCAGCATCTGCTGATCAAGCCCCTTTTGTTGGTAACTTCTCTCTTGTGGACAAGGCCGGTAACATTGCCAAGCCCGCGGACTATCGCGACAAGTATCAGGCGCTCGGAACATATTTCGTTCTTGATTCCGCCGGAAATCAGATGCACAACACCTACGCTTCTCCTGGTGCGGCAGAGTATTTCCGCCAGAATGGTAAGTTCGCCGATGGGACCGTCCTCGTCAAAGAAGTTTTTGGAACCGAACATTCGTCCATGACGACCGGCGATGCCCACTGGGCGTCAGCGACCAAGGTTTGGTTTGTCATGATAAAGGACGAGAAGGGTCGTTACACAGACAGCAAGCTGTGGGGGGATGGCTGGGGATGGTCCCTCTCCAAGTCCGACGCGCCGGATAAGCAGGTCGCGGTCAGCTACAAAAAGGACTGTCTGGGCTGCCACATACCGCGCAAAAGACGGACTGGATTTATACGCAGGGTTATCCCGTTCTCCACTCTTCGAAGTAGTGACACGCCACCTATTGGTGAAGGAGACATCTATGAAGCATCGCCCAGCAATCCTCATGGCCGTTGTAGTGGCTGCCGTAGCGGTATACAGCGTTGGCAAGAGCGCACACAATAAAAATGTCTTCGCAGCGCAGAAGGCCTCGGACACAACTGCTTCGGCGCCAGGTACAACTGCGCAATACACCGCTGACGGCAAACTCAAGCTTCCGGTCGGATTCCGCAGGTGGATCTTTATTGGCGCACCCACGACACCAACGCGCTTAACGATGGTCAGGCAAACTTCCCGGAGTTTCATCACGTTTACGTTGAAGAAAAAAACCTCGACGTCTATTTGAAGACTGGAAACTTCCCCGAAGGAACGATCCTGGTCAAAGAGTTGACGCGCGCTCTCAACCCGACCTTTCCCGACGGTTCGCGAACAGAGCCTTCAGGAAGAGGTTTCTTCAATGGTGAGTTCAACGGGATCGACGCCTCGGTGAAGGACATCAAACGTTTTGCAAAGACGAATGGCTAGGGCTACTTCACGTTCGGTCATCACCCCATGCCATACGCCCAGACCGCGTCCGAATCTTCAGCCAGCGACTGTGCCGAGTGCCACTCGCGATGTCGCAAAGACGGATATAACCTGGGTACAGTTCTATCCACTGCTTCGTGACAAGCCAACGCCATAGAGCCTGGCAGGGTTGTCACAGGTCGCCGAGCCTGGTCTACCTTCAACCCCCAAACTCACGGCGATAGTACGTCTGCTCCACGATCTTGGCCTGCTTCCACACCTGCAGCAACGTCTTGCCGTTCGCGACGCCAAACTCAACCTGCCGTAGCAGGTTCAAAGATCTGCTCCGCCGTATGCAGCCTCGTCCCGAAGAACGCTCCTCTTGTACCAGTTTTATCGCTTCTCAACTCGTACAAAAAAAACGGGGTTACAGGGGCCCTGAGCCCACGCAGGTCCGGCATAGAGCATCAACTCTGATTTTCAACCGAAATCGCTCTTCGGCCATAAGATCCGATCAAATAGAACGAAGCTCCGAAAGCAATAATATCCTTGAAGAGAAACAAGCCGGTGTCGTTCAAGTAGTGGATGCCCTTAAACACGACGGTGTCATCCGGAGTAGTGATCAACATGGTGCTTGTGGTGAAGAACACGGCGAGTAGAATCATCCCGCCCAGAATGCCTGCTTTAGGTTTAAAGTAGCCGATGATCAGCAGGAAAGCCGCTGTCCACTCCGTGGCCCCGATCATATCGGATCCGATATAGGGTCCAAAGAGCTTGAACTGCCAACTGAGCAGTGGGCTATGAGTGACGAGCGGAGAGATAGTGATTGCTCCGGGTGCTGTCATCTTGAATTTGCCTGCCCACAGCAACATCGCGATCATTCCAATGCTAGTAACAAGAAAAGCAATATTCCGCTCTACGATAAAAGCTGCGATCCTGGTGAGAACACTCCTCGCCTGCAGTCCGTAACTCGCGTTCGTTTGAGATCGGCGCACATCTCCGCCCGACGCCCCAGCAGATGTAGTTTCCGTCATAAAAATGCTTCCTCGGCATTGCACAATCTTGATCCGGACCAGATTCTTTGAGTCCGGAAAGAAGAGGGCCTGCATTCAGTGTAGACAAAGCTACGAGTGAAGCAGCTATAGAGAAACACAGGTGGCTACCCATTGATCTGTTGGGCGTATCGCCAAATGTTCTTTACTATCCTCAAATGGCGGCGCCGTAATTGCACCTGTTGCCGTTGTCAGCGATGGGGGGTCGATCACTGGCCGGCAGGGAAACGGGAATGGCCAAGAGGGCCAGATCTTGGATTTTTCGACTCTATGGAAGTTGGGCAAAGGATGAAGACTATCGAATGCAGTATTCCAGAATCGATTTATCGCAGCCTCACAGCAAAGAGGGATTCTGACAACAAAAGCCTGGACCACCTGGTAGCAACGGCTCTCGCTCAATATCTTGGCCAATCATTCCATACCCTATTTCAGGTCTCCACCTCTGCGGCACTGGTAGAAGGCCTATTTCAAGGGGCGGTTCGTGTCGAACAGATTAAAGAGCATGGCGACTTTGGCCTGGGAACCTTCGTCGACCTCGATGGCGAGATGGTTGTGTTGGATGGGGGCGTGTACCGTCTTGCGGCCGATGGCTCCGTGACAGAGGTTGAAGATAGCCGGCTTATACCCTATGCAGTTGTAACTCACTTCCGGGTGGAGACCAACAAAGACGATGTATCGTTTTCCACTTTCGACGGACTGGTTGCAATCTGCGATCGGCTGAGGTCTTCAGAAAACCTCTTCTACGCCTTTCGTATAGACGGAACATTCTCTTCCGTTCATTGCCGGATTGTGCGTGCCGTTGCGAAAGGAACGCCCCTCACTGCCGCGGCATCCGGACAGTCTTTATTTAACTTCAGCGATGTGAAGGGAACTCTTGTTGGATTCTGGTCTCCCACCTTTGCAGGGTCCTTCAGCGTGCCCGGTTATCACTTTCACTTCATCTCTGACGACCGAAAAATAGGCGGACACGTCCTCGATTGCGAGGCAGAGCATATGACGATTCGCACATGTTCCATGCCGGAGGTGCATGTGTCGCTTCCTGAGACCAAGGAATTTCTTCAGGCCGACCTCACGCGCGATCCCAGCAAAGATCTCGAGAGCGTGGAACGCAGTCTTTCGAGCAAGTGAGCACTTTTGACGTACGGTGAATGGAGATGAGCGATGAAGACAAAAATAGGAAGAACCGGCGCAACGGTTGTAGTGGAAGCACTGGAGCATCATGGCGTCGAATATGTATTCGGAATCCCAGGCGCGAAGATCGACAGCGTGTTCAATGCTTTGGCTTCATCCTCAATTAAAACAATTGTGTGCCGGCATGAACAGAATGCCGCATTCATCGCAGGCGGAATGGGCCGTTTGACCGGGAAGGCCGGCGTGGCGTTGGTTACCTCAGGGCCCGGGGTAAGCAACCTTGTGACAGGACTCGCGACCGCGAACAGTGAAGGTGATCCAGTTCTTGCATTAGGCGGTGCTGTCCCCGTATCCCAGGGATTGAAGCTGATCCACCAGACCCTCCAGTCTGTTTCGGTGATGAAGCCAGTGACAAAGTTTGCTGCTGAAGCAAGTTCGCCAGAATCGATCGGCGAGGTTATCGCCAACGGCTTTCGAGCGGCGGAGTCAGACAGGCCAGGCGCCGCATTCATCAGTCTGCCCAAGGACATCATGGAAGCGGCTGCCAAGTGTGACGTGCTTACAGTCCCGGCAAATCCTCTTTACGGACCCGCCGGCATTGATTCGATCGAGGAAGCCGTCCGATTAATTTGGGGCTCGTCAAAGGCGGTTATTCTCCTTGGCCTGTTGGCGAGTAAGCCCAAGAACACGGAGGCGATCCGGTCCTTGGTAAGGAAGACTCATTTGCCGGTTGTGGGGACGTTTCAAGCCGCCGGGGCGGTCTCCGCCGAGCTCTTCGAGAACTTTGCAGGCCGCGTCGGCCAGTTGGATAACCAACCCGGAGATGAGTTGCTCGGTGCTGCCGACGTTATCATTACCATCGGCTACGATCCAGTCGAGTACGACCCGTCGATATGGAACCATCGCAAGAACGCCAAGATCGTCCACATCGACTCCACCAGGGCTGACATCGATAACTACTACGCGCCCGCCGTGGAAGTACTCGGTGACGTCGCCGCAACTCTGGCGCTGGTCACAGACAGGCTCGAACGCCTGACCCTGCCTTCTGATACCAAGCGTTTCTTCGTAGAATTGGCGGCGCAAAGACTAAAGACAATGGAGGCGGCTCATACTGAGGTTCCCATCCATCCGTTGCGGATCATTCGGGAGCTACAGGAGATCGTCAAGGATGATGTGACGCTTTGCTGTGACATGGGATCGTTCCACCTCTGGATCGCGCGCTACCTCTTTAGTTTTCGAGCCCGCCAGATCCTGATCAGCAATGGACAACAAACGTTAGGAGTCGCATTGCCCTGGGGCATAGCGGCTTGCTTGACACGTCCTCATGAGAAGACACTTTCCATCTCAGGAGACGGCGGATTTCTCTTCTCCTCCATGGAGCTGGAAACCGCAGTTCGTCTCAAACTGAATCTGGTCCATATGATTTGGATTGATCAGCACTACGACATGGTTGGAGTTCAGGAGCAAGCCAAGTATGGACGAACTTCTGGCGTCGACTTCGGTCCGATTGACGTAGTCAAGTATGCAGAAGCGTTCGGCGCCAGGGGATTCATGATCTCATCGGCCGATGAGATCGCTCAGGTCCTACACAAGGCATTCGAGATTCCTGGTCCGGTTCTCATCGGAATCCCGGTCGACTACCGCGACAATCATCTGCTCTTTGAAAACGTCTCTGAGCATCTGCTGAACTAGTGGTGTGCTCACTGCTTTCCGCTGCTCCGGGCGTCCACAATGCCATCGCTGCCCTCTCCGGTATGACGCAGGTGAAAGCTTGACCGGATGTTCAGTCAGGGCTTAGAGAGTGAGGTGTCTATGTCAACTGCAACAGTCATCGGATCCGGACCGAACGGGCTTTCGGCAGCAATTACGCTTGCTGCCGCAGGCGTAAAAACCACCGTACTGGAACGAAATACGCGGATTGGCGGCGGATGTTCTACTGCCGAAGTGACACAGCCTGGTTTTTTTCATGACCTGGGCTCGTCGACCTACCCGCTGGGTGCTGCAAGTCCCTTCTACGGTTCTCTTCCTTTCACCATTCCCTGGATTACATCGCAGGCGGCATTCGCACACCCCCTCGATGACGGCACTGCAG
>JBARKD010000563.1:0-7200 GCA_049800615.1 Acidobacteriaceae bacterium
AACCGCCGTGCCATCGTCGGACGGGATCGGCATGCCTGCGGTCCAGCCACCACTCGGCCAGCGAGAGCAATCCGACACCGACCAGCAGCAGCGGCCACCAGTGGATATACCAATCCCACAAGCGAAATGCGCTTAGCTTGTCGGTTTCGACCAGCAGGGCGAGAACCCCCGCCACGATGAGCACCAGGGGGCCAATCATCGAGGGTGGGCGTTGCATGCGCCGGTAATACCGTTGCGCCTGCAGGGCGTCGCGCTGAGAGTACGGCGGGGGCACGGTGGCCATCAGGATCTCCCCGCGGCCGATGGGTCGTCGTTGCTGACCGGCGCCTGCTGGGACGGGTACGGAGAAGCGGGCGGGTAACCCCCCGGCACGAAAGAAGTGCCGGTATAGGGATTGGGATACAACGGAGGCATGGGGGGCGCCGCGGCTAAAGCCGCGCGCTCGGCCAGTCCCAGAAGGCCCGCCAAAATGAGGTAAAGAGGCCAGCTTCGGCTGAAGCTGATCACCCCCCACTGGTCCAGGAAAGCGTTAATGCCCACCAGGATCACGAAAGCAGGCCCACGAAGACGGCGGATCAGCAGCCAGGAATTCATCGCATTCCTCCCGGGGGGAGATCGCGCGTGCGCCGATATAACAACCAGGCGCCCACCCCGATGATGATCAGCGGCCACGCGCGGCCAATCCACTCATCCTCAAAAATCCCCAGAGTCTGCAGCAACAGCACCAAGCCCACCACAATCAGCACAACGGCCCAGAAAGGGTGCCTGTGACCCGACGGCTCCGGGCTCACAGACCCGGCGTAGGGAGGAACACTTGCGGCCGGGGCAACCGGAGCAGGAGGGACCGCATAGGAGGCGCTGTACGAAGGGTTGGGGCCTGCCCCCGGCGAAGCCGGGCTCCCGGAGGCCGCTTGTGCGCCGGGAGGCGGGGGAGGAGCAAAGCCTGAGACGTAGGGGGTGAGCGGAGGCGTCATTCCCAATTTGGTTCCAAGATCGTTCAATCCAAATGGGTTAGGCAGTGGCAATCCGTCACGCCGGGCTTTGGCGGTCTGCGCCGCATCGAACACCTGATAGAAGATCCACGCGGCCACCAGCAAGCCGAAGACGTTACTTCTGTCAGACAGGCTGACAAATACCGCGAAAATCAAAACGTGGGCCAGCGCCTTGACAAATTGCCCGTTATACATCGCACCGACTCCCGGGATAAAGCCCAGGAGACCTGCCAGCAGAGGGTGGGCGTGCAGGCCGGTCAGATTAGCCGAGGCGGCGGCGGTAGATCCGGATAGGCGCGCGGCAAGGCAGGGCTCGCAGTAAAGTTGCCCCCCAACGGAACGGATGCAGGCGGCGCATAGCGGCTTGCCGCAATTCTGGCAATAGGCCGCACTCGGAACATCCGGATGGTTCAGGCAGTTCATACCCAGCTCCTTTGGCCGGGGTCTTCAGTGGTGGACGGCAAAGCTCTGAAAACCTCTTTCTTGAATTTCTCTTTTTTTCCAGGTACATCCAATGCCGCCGGCACCATCTCCGCCGGCGCTACCGCACGGCCTCTGGAGCCAGTCTCCTGCTGGTCCTTGGCCGGGGGAACTCGCTGCCGCAGCGGGGCTCGGGAACTGGGGCCGCTACCGCCGGCGGGCTGCTTGGGCGCCTCCTGCGGCGCGGGGACTGGCGCCGTTTCCGTGGTGCGGCGCAACTCGCGCACTTTTGACTCCATCTCGTAGACCAGGCGCAGATTTTCGTAGTATTTGGTCACCTGCGCATTGGTCGAATAGAACTGCCGGGTTAGATTGGCCCTTAACCGCGAAGGCTGAAAATCCACCGCACGCAACTGGGTCAGTTTGATACCAGTAAGATTCAGGGTCAGGGCGATGGAAAAGAAGGCCATAGCCGCGGTCATCAGCAGCCTCGGCTCGAGCATTTGGCGGACCGCGGGCAGCACAACCCGATGCCACGCCGGGCGTGCCGGCAGGGAGAGCGCCGGGGCAGCAACGCCTGTCTGGGCCCCGGGGGTGGTGCGGGCCAGGATTTTTTTCAGCAGGTCAGCCGGCACTTCCGGCTCGACGGCCAGATACTCGATCCACGCCCGGCCCTGCTCGGTCTCCTTGAGCATCTGGGCACAGAGGGCGCACTCGACGTGGTGGCGGTCAAAAGCCGCCTGATCCGCCGCGCTCAGGGTCCCATCCATCGCGTCGGCGAGGAGGCTTTCCCATTCGTCGCACCGTAGGACCCTGCCCAGGCCGGGCTTATTTTGCTCCTGCTCCGACATTTACATCACCTGCCCTTTAGTACGTTCCAGCAGCCGTGCTAGTTCCGCCCGGCCGCGGCTGATACGCGACTTGACGGTTCCCTGGGGAATGGCCAGGACTTCCGCAATCTCTTTGTAATCCATATCCTGCAGATCGCGCAGAATTACCGCCTCGCGCAGCTCCGGGGAAACCTTGGCCAGCGCACTTTGCACCATTCGCTGCAGCTGGCCTTGCACCGCATGCTGCAAGGGCGTGGTGCGCTGGTCAACAATCGGCTCTCGTTGGGGGGCGTCACCGCCCTGGTCCCAGCCGGCATCGATCGAATCCGTCGCCCGCTGCACCCGGGAACGGCGGAAGTGGTCGACCAGTAAGTTGCGGGTGAGGCTGGTGATCCAGGTCGGGAAGCTGCCCTTCGCGGGATCGAACGTGCGCAGGTTGGCATAGACCTTGATGAACACATCCTGGGTCAGATCTTCCGCGTCATGCGAGGATCCCGTAAAGCGGTAGCATAACCCATACAGGCGGCGCTGCTGCGCCGTTACCAGCTCCGCCCAAGCTGCGGTGTCCCCATCCAGGCAGCGCCGGACCAGTGCCGGCCAATCGATTTCCGCCGCATCGCTGCGCCGTTCCGCGGGCCGACTCGAACCACCTGGGCGCTCCTGGGGCGAGTTCGGAGAAGGTCTCAAGTCGGGCGTGCCTCGGCCAGTAGGATAAAGCCTCCCGGATACGCCCGCGAAGCGCTCTCCGTTTCCGATGCCAATGTTCTCCAGGGTAAGCGCAGCGGCCAGACTCATGCTTTCTGTTTACGCGGCCGCCCCCACTTCGGTTCCCCGAGCACCCTCATCGCGGCAAGACCGCTCCTCATCCGGCTTCGCGGCAAGACCGCTCGTCACCCGGGCTTCGCGGCAAGACCGCTCGTCACTCGGGCTTCGCGGCAAGACCGCTCCGCACCCGGCTTCGCGGCAAGACCGCTCCGCGCCTTCTTTCCGGCGGTGCGTTGTCTTTAGTACTTGCGGCCGAAGAAATAGTGATTCAGGAGCCAGGCGGTAAAGAACAGCAGGATGATGATGCCCGATCCCCACCAGAAAAGCAGCATGGGCAAGGATCCGGCAATCGTGCCGTCGCGCCGGCCCATCTTCACATCCCAGGCGCGAAAGATATATCCGCTGAAGAGGCAGACCGCGGCCGAAAGCATCAGCATCTCGAAGGCGGGCACCATGCGCTGATCGAATTGGGTGGCGGGTTCGAGGAACGCGGCATGGAATACCGCGTCCAACGACAGGATGCTGAGCAGCAAAGAAGCGAATTTGGCCAGTTCCAGAAGCACGGCCCACCCTCACCCGGCAGCGCGGCCTGTCACGGGGAGATCCACTGAATCTTATGACGTTCCAGCCACCAGCATGGGATCTCGCCATGGTGAGGAAAAATCGCTCGGACGCACGGCTGATCCACCATTCCCATGTAATCGAATTCTTCCTTTCTTCCCTTGAGAGGGGTGCGCAGAAACTGCTCGACTTGTACGGTCGAGGAGACTTCAGCCCGGCTCCGGACGCTCCAGCCGATCAGGTCACCCAGATAGAGAACGACGAGAAGAGTCACGAGACCCTGGGCGATACGGACCAACAGCCGTTTCATTGGCAGTTATCGTACTCCCTGGCGAAAGGCAGGACCAAGCGAAGCGGAAGATCTGCGGCACGTCACAGGCAGCATGGCCCCTGCTGAGCACTCCGCGCTCAGGTCTGCTGCATGAAATCCGGGGAGACGGGATTCTCGTAGAGCGAGTAGTCGCGCGTGACCACGGTCAATCCACTTTGGGTCACAAAGTAGTTGCGCTTGTCTTCCTCCCGGTCGTATCCGATCACTGTCCCTTCCGGCAGATGGACATCGCGGTCGATGATGGCCCGCCGGATGCGGCAATGGCGGCCCACGTCGACGTGGGTGAAGATGATGCTCGATTCGACCTCGGCATAGGAATTCACGCGCACGTCCTGAGAAAGGACGCTATTCCGTACCACCGCGCCGGAGATGATGCAGCCGGCGGAGATCACCGAGTTGATCGCCATACCGGTGCGTCCCGGTTCCCCAAAGACAAATTTGGCCGGCGGGTATTGCCGCTGCCGCGTCCGCATCGGCCATGCTTTGTCGTACAGGTTGAAAATCGGCGAAACCGAAGCCACATCCATATTGGCGTCAAAGTAGGCTTCGAGCGTGCCGACATCGCGCCAGTACAGGGCGTTCTTCTTGTTTTCATCGACAAAGTTATAAGCGGAGATCTTGTAGCGGCCGAGAATGCCGGGCAGGATATTGTGCCCGAAATCGTGCTTGGAGTTCGGATCCTCCGCATCCTTCATCAACGCCGGCAAGAGAACATCGGTATTGAAAAGATAGATGCCCATGGAGGCATCGACCATGCTCTGATTGAACGGCGAGCGCAGATTGGTGGTCTTGGGCTTCTCCTGAAAGGCAATCACCTCGCCGGTGCGGCTCACCTCGACGACACCAAAACGAGCTACCTCGTCGGGATGAATCGGAAGCGTCGCCAGCGTCACGTCCGCTCCCGCAGCCAGATGATGATCGAGCATGAGCCCGTAATTCATCTTGTAAATGTGGTCGCCAGAAAGAATGAGCACATGCCTGGGCTGCTCGGCGCCGATGGAATAGATGTTCTGATAGACCGCGTCGGCCGTCCCCATGTACCAGTTGGCGCTGACCCGCTGCATAGGAGGCAGGATCTCGATGAACTCGCCCAGCTCCTGGGCCACGATGCCGGTCCATCCTTCACGGATATGGCGATTGAGCGAGAGCGCCTTGTACTGGGTAAGGATGTAGACCCGGCGAAGATCTGAATTAATGCAATTCGATAAGGTGATATCGATTATGCGATAGTTGCCGCCAAAAGGAACCGCGGGCTTGGCCCGATCGCGCGTCAACGGAAAGAGCCGCTCTCCCGCTCCCCCTGCCAGCAATACTCCCAGTGTGTCCTTCATGGCATCACCGCAGTTCCCGCATTCTCTCGTTTGCCGGAGGCGAGCTGTGCGTGTTTATCCTTCCTCGACAGAGATGCGCAAAGAGCGCAGAAAGTGTACATCCTGCGCGTTAAAAGGCTTGTCATCTTGAGGATTTTCGCTGCCCCGGGCCTCCATTTCGGAAACCGGCTGCTGTTCCACCTCGTTCAATCCGATCGTCGCTTCCAGCATGAGGAGCACATCGAAGCCCTGTTTGCGGATGTCCTGAACCACCTCGGAAATCTGCTCGGACTCGGAAACCGACTCGTGAATGGCTTCCCCAAGTTGCTGGATAAGGCGACGAAGTCGTTGGTTCAATGAAATACCCCCTGTGAAGCCGTCAGGCGCGATTCTACCTACCTTACTTGTGATGTTACAGCGGGGCAATCCGAATCCGGCTGGCTGGTAAACTTTTACGATGGAGCCACGGAAAGTAGGCCGCACGCTCGGCATCGGTGTCCGTGTGGCGTCCAACATGGTGCGCCAACGGGTGGAACAGGCCCGTAAAACCGAGCCGGCACATCCAGACGAAGACCGCCGCCCACCGGACACAGAATCCATTTTCAGCAGCCGCAAAATGGCTAGCCAAGCAGCAAATACCAGGCGCGGCATCCGCGCATTCGGCCAAGCTCTGGTGGCCCCGTTCACCCATGCCGGCGCCATCCTGTGGCTGGAAATCACCGGCTTGTTTTTTGCCCTCTTCGCGATCTTCTTCGCGCAAAGCGTGTACCGCTTGCGCGGCTCCTGGAGTCAACCCGCTGAAGGACGCCACCTGCTGCTCTACGTCCTTCTGACAATCGGTTTTGCGTGGTTTTCCATAAGCTCGTTTGTGCGCGCCCGGCGCAAAACCAAACGGGGGCCCGCCTGGCGGAAGTAGAAGGCAAAATCGCCCACCCAACGGAGGACCTCCCCGCCTTCGACCCTGTTCGCGATCTCGGCTACCCCGGCCAGTTCCCCTTCACACGGGGAATCCACCCGGCCATGTACCGCAGCCGGCTGTGGACCATGCGCCAGTACTCGGGAATGGGCAACCCCGAGGAGTCCAACCGGCGATACCGGTTTCTTCTGGATCAGGGCAGCGATGCCCTGTCGGTCGCTTTCGATCTGCCCACCCAGCTCGGCTATGATTCCGACTCTCCTTGGGCGACGGGCGAGGTAGGCCGAGCCGGGGTGGCCATTGATTCTGTCGAGGACATGGAGAGGCTTTTTGCCGGTATCCGCCTGGACCGAATTTCGAGCTCCATGACGATCAATGCCACGGCGCCCATCCTGCTGGCCATGTATGTCACCACCGCCCGGCGTTCAGGTTTGGACCCTGCCCTTCTGTCAGGCACAGTGCAGAACGACATCCTCAAGGAACATATAGCCCGCGGCGCTTACGTCTATCCCCTCGAGCACGGCTTGCGCCAAGTCATGGACCTGTTCTGCTGGAGCGTTCGACATTTGCCCGCGTGGAATCCGATCTCCGTCTCCGGGTATCACATGCGGGAAGCGGGCGCGACCGCGGTACAGGAGATCGCCTTCAGCCTGGCCAACGCCCGAGCCTATCTGCGCGCGCTCGGGGGCGCGCGCGAGGCCACCGGGCTCAGCATCGAGGCGGCCGCATCGCGCTTCTCGTTCTTTTTTGCCGCCCATAACAACTTCTTTGAGGAAGTGGCGAAGTTCCGTGCGGCGCGCCGTCTTTGGGCACGGCTGTTGGCGGAGCAATTTGGCGTCCGCGACCCACGGGCGCTCGGGCTGCGCTTTCACACCCAAACGGCGGGGTCGACCCTGACCGCGCAACAACCCGAGAACAATCTGGCCCGCACAGCCCTCCAGGCCCTCTCCGCAATTCTCGGGGGAACCCAGTCCCTGCACGTGAACGGCTACGACGAAGCTCTGACTCTGCCTGGCGAAGAGTCGGCACGGCTGGCGCTGCGCATGCAGCAGATCCTGGCTAAGGAATCCGGCGT
>JBARKD010000564.1:0-9175 GCA_049800615.1 Acidobacteriaceae bacterium
CCCCAGGACTGCGTCCTGGGCTATTCTCAGAATTCTCAGTCGTCCCTGCGGGACTAAATCCTGCATAAGGCGGTTCTCACGCGGACTCTTTAAGCCCCGCCCCTTCACGCCAAAAAGTCACAAGCTCGGCGCAGGCTGTCTCGGGACTGCACGCGTTCTTGCTTGAAGGGGAAAACAGATCGACGGAGCCGGTTTTCTTATCTTGTCAGGTATAGATACTCTGACGCCGATCCCTGGCATCGTGCTCGACAGGTTCCTTGGCAGCTAACACGGCCGTGGTCAGTTTGGAGGGTTGAGAAGTTGTGATGACCACCGGCGGATTGTGGAGCACATCGATCACGCCGTCATACAAGATATTGCGCACCTTGATGCGCTCAGATGCCCGCGTTACATAACGAACCAGAACGTCGACGCCGGCGCCGGCGGGACGCATGTCCACCGATGGGCTCGCACTCATATGGCTTAAGCCACTCTGCCGCGGAACCCGTTTCCACTCCAGCTCCGCAAGCCGGGCATCATCCCGCGTCTCCTCAATGACTGCTTTGTGAATGAGAGCCACCTTGGCATACGTCTCCGGCGAGGAAGGGAGGTTTATGGAAATTTCGTCCCACATCCATTGTCCGACGGTGGTGAAGTTGAAGAACTGCCCGGTGACGGCAAAATTGTTGATGAAGGTTGCACGTCGCCCGGTGGGATGGCCCTTTTCCGCCCATTTGCTGTTTTCCAGAATCGTTGTGCGGAAAAGATTGATCTCAATCACTTCGCCGGCTACTCCGTTGATCTCTACCCAATCACCCACGCGGATTCCGTTCCGCCCCATGAGGATGAACCAACCGAAGAACGCAAGGATGAAACTTTGCAAAGCCACGGTGAGGCCCGCGGTAGCGAGGCCGAGGATGGTCGAGATCTGGCTTGGTACGCCGAACACGACCAGCAAAATGCAAATGCCGGCAAGCAGCTGAACACTCAGCCGCAGGATGGTATGCAGCGTTTGTATGCGTCGACGGTCGAACGTGAGACCGTTCAGGGCATGACGTTCGAGCAATTTCGTTCCTAACGTCTCCAGCAGAATGGCGCAAATGAGGATGAAGGCAACTATCGCCAGGGAGCGCAGGGCGAGGTGAGCCACAATGCGATGCTGAAGCGAAACCTGGTTTGTCCACTTGCCATAGACCGCGGCGAGCTGCACCTGAGTCTGGATGCGGTCGTCATAAATGGTGAGAAGCTGGCGCTGTTCCCTTCTCTGCTGCAGGCTGGCCAGTGTCGAGGCATCCGGCGCAGACGAAGCGGAGACGGCGTTGGCCTGCGCTTCCAGAGCATTGTGTTGGCCGGTCAGGCTGGCTGCGTCCGCACCGGCCTGCTGCAGGGCCTGCTGGAGCAATTGGTAGCGGCTGCGCTGGCTGAACCATGCTCCGATGCGATGCGCCAGGGTGCCATACTTCCGGCTGGAAAGCACGGCCGTCTGGCTGTCATCGCCGGCCTGAGTATTCAGTTTGCTCACAGCAGCCTGATGGGCTGCCAGCTCCTGCTGAATTTTGCTGCGTACGTCGCCGGATGCCCGAGCCAGGTCGTGCTGAGCATCGTTTAATTCATCCTGGTCGAGATCAAGTTGCGCCTGAGCGATTTTCAGATCGTCGCCTGTCGCGCTGCCTGCTGGAGGAGTCAAGCTGCGCACCCGCGCTTGATCTTCTTTCGTCATCTCCTGCAGTTGTCCCACCCTGCGAGAAAGCTCAACCGCTTCTCCGGTGGGCGCGGGATGCGCCGCGCCGGCCAGGCGCAACGCAGCGGCAAAAGCCTGGTTCGCATCGTGATCGGCCAGGCGTTCAGCCTCGTGCGCGTATTCCAGCTCTTCACTGCTGACGGCCAGCGGTGCGAGCGCCTGGGCGACCTGCCAGGCATGCACGTCCACGATGCTGGACTGGCCGGAGACCGCCGCAGGCTGCTGCCCATTTTGACTCTTCAGGAAAGAAAGATGGGCCATCGCGCCACGGGTGATCCAAAGGAAAGCCAGGCAGACTGCCAGCAAGGCAAAGAGCAAGAGAAGAGAGACGAATCTGCCCCGGCCGAGCACGCTTTCGAGCGCCTTGTATTGCTGGTTTCGGTGAGCGGCCGGAGGAGTTGCCATGGCTCATTATGGCAGGATGCGCGTTAGCCGGAGTAGACCTCAGTAGTTGTATCCGGAGGCCACTGGTCCGGCAACATGGGATGGTTTTTACGCTGACTCGCCCGAGGAATTCACCCTTCCGCCCACCCCGCTTGTTTACCCATCGGGGCGAGCTTATGATGGGCGCGCAGGAAACGATGACAATGACAGGAGAACTCCTCTGCCAGAGCTGAAAGTCGAAGAGCCGAAGTGTGTCGCAGCCACCGGAGATTTTTGTGGTGAAGGCGTGCTGTGGGACCGGGACAGCCAGTGCGTCTATTGGACCGATATCAACCGTTTTCTCGTCCACCGTTATGCGTTGAAGGACAAGAGCCTGCAAACGTGGTTCTTTTCCGAGCCCGCGACCGCCGTGCTTCTCACCAGCCGCAAAGATACGCTGGCATTGTCTCTGGGCTCGGGTATTTCGCTTTGGGAGCCGGAGAGCGGCGCAGAGCCCGTTCAGATCTTTGCTCTTCCCGGATGGCCTAAAGTCCGCTGCAACGATGCAGGCGTGGACCCCGGGGGCGCCTTGTGGGTTGGGTCGATGCGCAACAATGTGGGAGAGACAGGCCGCCCCACCGAGGGCGGCGGCACAGACGGAGTGCTGTATCGCGTCGATGCCTCCGGCGAAGCGCAGGTGTGGCGCCGCGATTTGGGCATCTCCAATACCTTCGTTTGGAACCCTGACCAGTCCAGATTTTACTTTGGGGACACGTTGCAGAATTGCATCTGGTCTTACGAATACAGCCTGCAGGACAGAAGTATTACTGGCGAACAGCCATTCTTCCAGGGCTTCGACCGCGGCCTCCCTGACGGCTCAGCTATTGATACAGATGGCTACGTCTGGAATTGCCGCTATGGGGGCGGCTGCATCGTGCGTGTGTCTCCCAGCGGCAAAATCGATCGCACGATTGAAATGCCGGTCGCCAGGCCGACCAACTGTACCTTCGGCGGGGAGCATGGCAATGTGCTTTACGTGACCTCTGCCTCGCCGGCGCCCGGACAGTGGGAGCGATTTGGCGGCTGTTTATTTGCACTGGAAACGAATGTGACCGGCGTGACTGAAAATCAATTTCAACTGTTAGACGATTCGTCCGCTTGACCGGCTGCACCCGTAAGAATGTGCCCATGCTGGGCGCACCCACGAAAGAGCCGTGCTCCTATCGAGCACGGCTCTTTTAGTTGACTCAGTTTAATTGTGGGCTAGCGCGACAGTAACCCCGGTTAACGAGAATGCGTTGCTGGTGATGGTCAGCGTGTCGTTTGCCGTGCCGCCGGAATTCGAGTACATGAGGGTTATGGTGCAGCTACCCCCCGCTGCGACGGCGCCGGTGCAACCATTGTTGCTGATTGTGTAGGCGCTGGTTGCACTGCCGAACTTGACCGAGGTGATGTTCAGGGTCAGGTTGCCGGTATTGGTAATCGTGGTGCTGAGTGTCGAGTTGAGGCTGGGGAATGTTAGCGATCCGGTATTCACCAGCAGTTTGTTCACCGTTCCATTTAGATCGCTGACGTAGACGTTGCCGGAACCGTCCAGAATGACGCCGGTCGGGTTCAGCAGCCCGGTCAGCGGCAACTGAGTCGTGGGGTTGCTTGCGGAGTGCGCGGCCGGGATCATCAACACGCGCGCGCCGCTATCGGTGACGAACATGTCGCCGTTGGGATCGAACGCTATCCCGGCAGGCGAGTTCAGGGTGCAGGATACGGCGCCGGCGCAAGGTGCGATGGGAAAGACCGTAGAACCCGATCCGCTGAGACTGATCTGCAGGATCTGACTCAGATCGCCATCGCCGACATAGAGATTCGCGCCGCCGTTGTCCACAGCGAGGGCTTGCGGGAAGCTTACGCGGTTGGAGCCGAGGTTGACCTGGCTAGGCGCGTAAATTGTGTCATACGTCTCGCCGGGAATCGCAATGATGCGCGGAGTGCTGCCGCCATCCGCGATATACAGGTTACCTCCTAAGTCGAACCTGCTCGCGGTGGGTGTTCCGAGAGTGAAGGTCCCGGTGTTGATCGTGGTCTGGGCAAGCGAGGGGCTGAAACTGAATACCTTCGCGGCGTTGGCATCGGGAACCACCAGGTTTTCGAAGGCGTCGAATGTCAGGTCTCCGGGATAAAGCAGGTTTCCTGTATTCGCCGCATTCCACCGGGTCAGCGCCCCGCCAGAGGAGGGCAGTGTATCCAGCTGGCCCACATTGCTGTTGGCCACGTAGAGTTTCGAATTGGTGAGATCGGTTGGGTCAAAGGTTACGCTCTGCGGCTGATTCAATAAGGAGCTCAGTACCTGCTGTGTGGCGCTGCTCAGCGAAATTTGCGCCGCGCTGCCCAATCCGGAAAGGAACAGATAGAGCTTCGGTTCGGCCGCTCCCGCACTGGGCTGGAAGTCGACCTCAACCACTCCCTTACGAACCCCAGGCAAGCCAGGCTTAAAGGCAACGCTCAGGGTGCAAATGGTTCCGGCAATTTCCGGCGAGCCAGATTGGCAGGCGGGCAGCTCGGGACTGCTGATGTTGGTGAAGTCGGAAGCGTTCCCGCCCGCGGGGTTGGAGTTGAACGTAGCGGTGCCGTTCACAACGTACGCGTAGGGGATCTCTATGGTCGAAGTACTTCCGTTGACCGTCGCCGGATTCGCCGCGATCACCGGATTGCGCAAGGGAATGACGGCTGGAGTGCTCAGCGGGATGTAGTTCGTGTCCCCCAGATACTGCAGCGTTACCGTGTTGTTGCCGGGATACAAGGGCAAGCTGTTCACGCTGAAGCTTGCGCTGGAGCTTACACCCGATCCGGCAGTCAGCGTGCCGGTACCGATGGTGTTGCCATTGAAGACCACGTTGACCGTTCCGGTTGGAGCCACGGTAGATCCCGTCACGGTAATCGTGTAGGGCGTTGGCTGGCTGAAGAAGCAGCAGTCACCGCTCGAAAATATCGGTGAGCCGCTGATTCCGGTTGCGCCGATGGAACCGACCACGATCTGTACGGTTGCCGTAACGCTGTTGAAGTCGGCGGTGTCGGTCGGGGTAAAGACCACCTGGAGTGTATGTGTGCCGGCCGTGAGCGTCTTGCCATGGGCGTCGGTGGGGCTCGGTGGAACCGTGTAAAAATACCCTCCGGGAAGCTGCGCGCCATTGAAGTAGGCGACCGCGTCGAGTTGCGTGGCGCTCAACGGAGTCGTCGTCGCAATAGCACCCGGGGTTGGCCAATTGATGATGGGGGTTGCCTTGGTCACGACGATGGTCGTGCTGCCGGTCGCGCCGGTGTACCCGCTGGTGTTGTCCGGGGTAAAGGTTACGTTGAGAGTATGCGTTCCTACGGCGAGAATCGTGCCTGCCGGCGGGTTATAGACGTAGGTCCCGGGCACCACTACCTGGGTGTTGGTGCCAAAACCAAGCGCCATGATCACGACACTCCGGGTGCTCGGCAGCGTAACGCTGACCAGGGTTCTGGTGGGATCGGCGGTTAATTGATAACCATAGAGGTTATACGTTCCATTTGTGTGCCCACCTGCCTGGTTGTTGGCATAGGTTGTGGCAACGACGGTGACCTCGTCAGCATAGCCCGCCGACCCCGTCCATGAGCTCATGTTGAGATTCACCTGCTTCGTGGTGCCGTCGGAGTAGGTCAGGGTGAAGGGTTCCTTTGTCAGGTTGGTCGTCGCGGCGCCGAGCAGGTACACCGTGGAGTAACTGCCAGGAGCTCCCAGCGTGTAGACCGCTCCATTTGTAATTGCGTTGGGAACGGTAGGCTGTCCGAGGGTAAACGTTGCGCCCGCAAAGCTGACCGAGCCGTTGCCGAGTTGATTGTAGGAGAAGGCGTTGCCCTTGCTATCAAAGCCGGGCTGGTTGAACGGCGTACCGTCCGTAGAGGTGGAGATCACCTGCAACTGGCTGGTTGGAATGACGGGCGTGGGTCTTGCGGTGCCCATGGCTACGGCATCGAGTTGCGTCGAGCTCAAAGGAGTGCCATAGGTAATAGACGCGGGCGTCGGCCACGATATCACCGGGGTGACGATTGGGGTGGGCGGATTGTCAACTTCGAGCTGCACTGTGGCCGTGGCCGTTGTGTAGTCCGTGGTGTCGGTGGGGGTGAAGGTCACCGAGAGCGTGTCGTCCCCTACCGGTTCCACCGTACCAGCGGGCGGAGTGTAGACTAACGTTCCGGGTATCGAAGGCGTGGTGAGATCGAACGCCAGCATCACGATGTTCCGGATGTTCGGCAGGACCACACTCTGCACGGTCTTAGTGACATCAAGCGGGATTTGATACCCGTATATGCACACCGAATCTGCTTGTGTGCTTCCATCCTGGTAGTTTCGATCCTCCTGGCAGGTCACCACAGACTCACCCGGATATCCGGCAGCGTTGAACCAATCGCTCATGCTCTGCTTGAAACGGGTTCTTGTGCCGTCGGTGTAATGCACAGTAAAGGTGACGGGGTTGGTGGTGATGTTATTGACCATTGCCCCAAGCATGTACAGGTTCGTGTAATTACCCTGGGGCAGCTGGATCGTCGTGTTCGCCACAGCGTCCGGCGCACTGGGCGGACCGATGTTAAACGTCATCCCATTCCAAACGATGGTTGAACTGAGCGTGCTGGTGGAGTAGGAGTATCCATCGTTATCAAAGCCGCCTGTACTGTAGGAAGCACCCGTCGGGTAGATACCATAGACGTTATAGATGCCGCCGAGCGGAACGGACACGGTGCCGGAGGTCACGGTGGCGTCCAATTGGAAGCCGCTAAGCGGCGTCCCGTAAGTGATGGGAGTGGGGGTCGGCCAGGTGATGATCGGCGCTCCCTTGTTCACGGTCAGTTGTACTGTCGCCGTCTCGATTGCGTAAGAGGCGCTGCTGGGGGTAAACGTCACAGTGAGGGTCTGGGTTCCCGCGCTCAGAACCGTTCCCGCAACCGGACTGTAGGCGAAGGTGCCTCCGCCAGGAGCATTGTCGGTAGCATTTAATTGTGTGCCGCTGAGCTGTGTGCCGTACGTGATTGCCGCGGGAGTAGGCCACGTGATCGTAGACCCCAGCAGGACCGATCCGTTCACCGTGTTGCTGACGCTGGTGTTGAAGGCGCAGTCGCCTGGATAAGTCGCCTGATAGACGTTGCTGGCGCTGAATGGGAGCGTTGTATTCAGAATGGCCACACCGCTCGAAAGCGTCCCCATCCCGATCTTGACGCCATTATTGAAGAAGGTGACAATTTCTCCGTTGGTCGAGGTGGTTCCGTAGTTGTACGGAGAGAGCGTAGCCTGCAGGAGGACCTGCTGGCCTGTCGCGCCATTTGCCGGTGTGACGGTAAGCACAAGGCCGGGTGATTTCTTGGCGGGATTAAAGCTCAACGATGGCGACGTGCTGGAAGAGTAGTTCCCATCCCCATTGTAGGTGGCGCTTACCGATTGCGTGCCGCATCCATAAAAGGCCACATTTGAGAGTGAGGCCTGCTCGGATTGCCCGGACAACAGCACGCTCAGGCCGTTATCCGTGACAGCCGTCAGATCGACCTGATCGTCACCGTTGATATCGCCTTCGTTGGCAAAAATGCCGCCGCCGCCCACCGTGTAATAAGTCGCGGCGTTGAACGTGCCGTTGCCGTTGCCCAGCAGCACGCCCACAGTACTGTTGCCATTGTTGGCGGAGATGATATCGGTGCTGCCATCGCGATTGAAGTCTCCAATGGTCAGATAGTAAGGACCGGTGTTCATGGCTATCTTCGTGGCCGATCCGAAGCTCGGGGTTGCGGTGCCCTTGTTCAACAAAATATAAACGGCATTATCCGGAGCGCTGGTTGTGGCCAGATCGAGGTATCCATCCCCATTAAAGTCGCCCAGGGCGACAGAACCTACCTGCTGGGCTCCGGTGGGGATCAAGATAGCTGCCTTGAATGTGCCATCTCCGTTGCCCTGAAGAATGGTCGCCGAAGCGCTGCTGTCGGAGGCCACAGCCAAGTCGAGGATGCCGTCATTGTTGATATCGGCCACCACAACATTCCAGGGCGCCGAGGGCGCGCCATAGTAGGCCGGCGCGTTAAACGTGCCGTCGCCGTTGCCCAGAATCACGGCGACATTGTTTAGACCACTATTCGTGGCCACCAGGTCTTCGATTCCATCGCGATTGAAATCGCCCATCGCCAACAGCCTCGACGCGGACGTCGAACCCGCTACCGGGAAGTTCCTGGCTGTCTGGAAGGTTCCATCTCCGCGGCCGAGGTAAATGTTGACCGAGCCTGTACCCTGTGCGCTGAGCACAGCAAGATCCTGTTTGCCATCTCCGTTGAAGTCCCCAACGACCGCCGACGTCGGGGTAAACGGCGACGTGGTGCTGATGGGCGTGCCGTTGGTGAAGGTGCCGTCGCCATTGCCTAGCAGGATAACGATCTGGCCGCCATTGGTGGGGACTGCGAAATCAGGCCGTCCATCGCCATTGAAATCCCCGATCGCCGGCCCTATGGTGCCGCCCGTCTGGCCGTTATCCATGTTGGCGATGGGATAGTTCTGCGAGGAGGTAAAACCGGTCTGCAGGGTACCGACACTCAGTGAGGCCGTGCCCAGAGCGACACCCGTTGTCTGGTCCGTGAAGGTGACGCTGCCGGTGGGAGCCGAGGGACCGAATGCAGATACGGTCGCCGTCAACTTTACGTTGGGCGCTGTACCCGTGCTGGCCAGCGCGGTTGCCGAAAGATAGGGCGGAACAAAATTCACGGATTGGGGCGAGGATGCGCTGGTAGTGAATAAAGCGGTGCCGTTGTAAGTGGCTGTGAATTGATGGTTGCCGACTCCGCCTACTTCCGTGGCCAGAATCGCCGTGCCGGGCAGACCGTTGGTCGATTGAACCTGGACGGTGCCCAGGACCTCGGTGACGCCATTATATGAATCAGTAAAAGTAACAGTACCGCCCGCGACCGTGAATTCCACGGACTGCACCTGCGCCGTCATAGTGATGACCGAACCGCTGGATGGACTTTCCGGGCTGGTGAACAGAGAGGTCGTGGTCGATGAAGATGCCCAAGCCGCCGGCGCGGCGGCCACCAAGGCAAGCG